>JACQLJ010000045.1 GCA_016234065.1 Candidatus Pacearchaeota archaeon | reverse complement strand
TCTTTTCTCTGATTTCTTCTTAGTTTCTACACACTTTCTAAGATTATCTCCACTTTCTCCTGTTATCATACATTTTCTCCAAATTCACCTATTTTTATTTTTCCTAAATTCCATATTTTTTCTTAATTTCAATTTTTCCACAGGAAAAATAGGTGTCCTTCTTTCTTAGTGGTTATAACTTTATTTATACTACTCTTTTTTTCTTCGTCTGGAAATTTCAAATTTAAACTACTTCCACAAGAAATAATGGTGGCTCCCAAAATCATAAATTTGGTTTTGTTAGCCCTTTAGAGTGGATATAAACAGAATTTAAACTTTTAAAATGGCTATAAAATTAGACAGCATCTTTGAATCCTTCAACAAAAATGTTATTTTTAAAGACAAAACAGGGCTTCAGATAGATTACGTTCCAAAAGAAATTCCCTACAGAGACCACGAGATTAACCAAATAGCATCAATACTCGCGCCCTTATTAAGGGGGGAAAGGCCAAGCAACCTTTTCCTTTATGGAAAAACCGGCACAGGAAAAACACTTTCCATTAAATATGTCATGGACAATCTCTTGAAAAGAATAAACCAAAATTCAAAATTCAAATTAAGAATAAAATATATAAACTGCAAGTTAAAGAAAGTTTCAGACACAGAATATAGGATTTTAGCAGAAATAATAAAAAAACTAGATGGAGAAATACCCATAACTGGCTTGCCCACAGAAGCGGTTTACAACAAATTTATAGATATAGTTGATTCAGAGAAGCAGACGCTCGTCTTGGTTTTGGATGAAATAGACCAAACAATCAAAAAAATAACAGACAATTTTTTGTATAACCTCACAAGATTGAATTCAGAGCTGTCAAAAGCGAAAATAAGTGTGGTGGGGATAAGCAATGACCTTACATTTTTGGATGAAATAGACCCAAGAGTAAAAAGCTCGCTTTCAGAGGAGGAAATAATCTTCCCTCCCTACAATGCTGTTCAACTGAGTGAAATTCTAAAAAAAAGAGCAGACGATGTTTTCAAAGAAGGAGTTGTTCAAGAGGGAGTTATAGAAAAATGCGCCGCTTATGCTGCAAGAGAACATGGAGACGCTAGAAGAGCCCTGGATTTATTGAGGATAGCAGGAGAATTAGCCGAGAGGGAGTCATCAAATAAAATTAATGTGAAACATATTGATGAAGCAAACAACAAAATAGAAAAAGACAAGATTTTAGAGACGATTCGCACAGGACCGAAGCAATTTCAAGTTGCATTGTACTCAATAATAAAACTTTCTGAAAGGAAAAAAAGCCCCCAAAAATCATTAAGCGATAATGCAAAAGAGAATTTAGTATTTACAAGCGAAATTTATCAATACTATCAGTCCCTTTGCGCGAGAAATAATTTTGAAGCATTAACCCAAAGAAGAGTCAATGACATTATACATGAATTAGAGATGTTTGGAATAATAAATGTTAGAATAATATCAAAGGGCCGTGGCGGAAGAATGAGTGAAATAAAATTAGCAATCAGCGAAAACCTTATTGACAAGTCAAAAAAAATAATAGAGGATTCATTCCAATTCAAATAATAAAATCTCATTGACAAATCTAAAAAAATGATTCAAAAAGATATCCTTAGGTTTTGCATGGAAAAAGGAGTTTTAATAGACCAAGAAGTTCTGAAAATCCTTAATGATTCTGAAGACATTGAATCTGTAAAGTTAGTGATAGAAAAAATAAAATCCTACACAAATCAAAGAATAATAAATAAGAGTGTCTTTGAGGATAAGATTCTCGCAGACAAATTTTTTTCAGGGCTGCCTCAGAATCAAACACTTAAAAAATTAAAAATAATCTTTGGGTTAAGCATAGAAATATCTAATGAAAGCGCAGGCATCAACGAAATTGAGCCAAGTCCTTTTTCTGACAGCCACGTAAGGGCACAATCATTATTCACTTATCCAAAAAAAATTGAAGTTAGCAGCTTTACTAATTATTTCAGGGCTAGATTTTTGGAAATTAAAGGAATTTTGCAAGAAAAAAGAGAACTGGATAATTTGATTTCAATAAATAAACTATCTAACGTCAGGCAGGCGTTTTCAATAATTGGAATGGTTTATGACAAGCGCATAACAAAAAATAAAAACATGATTTTGGAAGTAGAAGATCTTACTGGAAAAATAAAAGTTCTTATAAACCAAAACAAGCCGGAGCTGTATGCAAAAGCAGAAGATATCTCTTTAGATTCTGTTATTGGGTTCAAGGGTTTTGGGAGCAGAGAAATATTTTTTGCGAATGACTTTTTTTTCCCAGATGCATTTTTATCAGAAAGAAAAAATTCTCCTGCAGATGAATCAGTTGTTTTCATAAGTGACGTTCATGTTGGAAGCATGCATTTTCTGGAAAAAAATCTTTTGCAGTTTATTGATTACTTAAATATGAAAACTCCTGAAGCAGAGGAAGCCAAGAAAATAAAATATCTTTTTGTCGTTGGAGATCTTGTTGCAGGAGTGGGCGCATATCCAAATCAAGAGAGGGAATTAGCAATTCCTGTTTTAGAAGAACAATACAAAAAAGCTGCAGAACTCTTTAGAATGATAAGAAAAGACATAAAGATAGTTGTCATTCCGGGGAATCACGATTGTGTCAGATTAATGGAACCGCAGCCGCCTCTTGATGAAAAATTTGCAGGAGATTTATATAAACTCAGCAATGTGATACACGCTTCAAATCCCTCTTACATAACAATTGGTGAAAAGGAAAATTTCCCAGGCTTTAATATTCTTTTGTATCACGGATTTTCATACCCTTATTACGCGAATAATGTTCCCAGTTTGATGACGAGGGGCGAGTCATTGATTCCCAGCAAAATAATGACATACCTCTTAAAAAACAGGCACTTAACCCCCACCCACAGCACTTTTATTCAACATTACCCTTCTGAATTTGATCCCATGACAATAAGAAAAATTCCAGATATATTTGTTTCAGGGCATACTCATAAAGGAAGCGTTGATTATTACAAAAATATTTTGCTTATTTCTACAACATGTTGGGAAGAGTTGATGCCATATCAGGAAAAAATGGGATTTCAATCAGATTACTGCAAGGTTCCCATGTTTAATTTGAAAACGAGAAAGTTTAAGGTTTTAGATTTTTACGACGGAGATAAGGCCGAAAGCAAAACATCTTATGGTATGGTTCAATAAAATGAGAACATTTTGTATAATAAAAATTCAGAGGAATTTTGATAATGCTAAAGCAAAATAAAAAATCAAGAGATTTTTCATAAACTAAAATGAGAACATTTTGTATAATAAAAAACAGGAGTTTTTCATAATGAACACACAAGAATATTTTCAAGAACTTGAAAAAAATGTCAAGAAAGTATATTCCTTAGTTGAAGAAGCGAGAACCAAAGGCATCGATCCTGTTAATAAAGTGGAGATTCCTCTCGCAAGAAGTTTGGCTGAAAAAGTAGAGGGCCTTATATCTTCGGTTTATCCTCAAATGTTCAACTGCGGCATCGCAAAAAGAATAGTTGAGTTAGAAGAAAAATTTGGAAAATTAGACCCCGCGGTTTCTTTGCAGATTGCAGAAGAAGTTGCAAAACAGAATTTCTGTAAATTTAAAAATCAAATAGAATCAATAGAAGCAGGCGTCAGAGTTGGTTTCGCCTACATGACTCTTGGTGTAGTATCAAGCCCTATAGAGGGTTTTACTGAGATAAAAGTTTTCAAAACAAAGGACGGAAAACAATACCTATCTCCTTTTTATTCTGGTCCTGTAAGAAGCGCTGGAGGAACAGGAGCTGCATTTTCTTTATTAATTGTGGATTATCTGAGAGAATTATTTGGTTTTGCCAAATACGATCCTACAGAAGAGGAAATAAAAAGAACATACGCGGAGTTTGTAGATTATCACGAGAAAATCACTAACCTTCAATATATGCCAACAGAAGAAGAGGCGCTCTTTCTCGCAAGAAATATTCCTGTTCAAGTAAACGGCGACCCAACTGAGAAAATAGAGGTCTCAAATTACAAAAATCTTCCAAGAATTTCAACAAACTCTTTGAGGGGAGGGTTTTGTTTAACAATTGCAGAGGGACTTAGCCAAAAGGCGTTGAAAATAAAAAAATACATTTCAGAATTACAGAAAAAAGGATTTAAAATAACTGATTGGGGTTTTTTGGATGAATACATAGAAATTCATAAAAGAAGAGAAGTTGGAAAGTCAGATATTTCTCCAACTTACCTGAATGATTTAGTTGCAGGAAGACCTGTATTTGGAAACCCGTCTGCATCAGGGGGATTTAGATTTAGGTATGGGAGAAGCAGGGTTAGTGGATTCAGCGCCACATCAATGCATCCTGCCACGATGGCGATAACAGATTCATTTATTGCAATAGGCACTCAGCTTAAAATAGAAAAGCCGACGAAAGGATGTGTTGTAACTCCTTGTGATGAAGTTGATGGCCCAATAATAAAATTATTCAACGGAAGTGTAAAAAAACCCAAGACAAAAGAAGAAGCAAAGAAATATTATCCTGATACAGAAGAAATAATATATTTGGGGGATATTTTATTTTCATTCGGCGATTTGGCAAACAGAAATTATGAGCTAATAAAACCGGGCTATGTTGAAGAATGGTGGGCTTTGGAGTTGAATGAAAAGCAATCTTCTGAAAAACTAAATCCTTTTAATATTTCTTTTGAACAGGCGATTGAATTAAGCAGAAAACATAAAATTCCTTTGCACCCTAAATTTATTTTTTATTGGACTTCAATCTCAAAAGAAGAATTAATTGGACTGGTTGAATGGCTTAAACACTCAAAAACAACCAACAAGATAATTTTTCCATATACAAAACAAGACCAGGAAAAATTCAAGTTAGGAAAAAGAGCGCTAGAAGTTTTAGGAGTAGAGCATGATGTTACAATAGAAAACATTATTTTAAGTGAAGAAAACAGCAAGGCATTACTGGCAAACATCGGATTGGACTTAAATATTTTAAATGAAAAAGAGAAAACACTCAATGATGTTTTAAATTTAGAGAATTTTAAGAAGGACCTAAGCATCCTTGAAATTGTAAACTCCTTGTCTGAGTTTGAAATTAAAGACAAG
The DNA here is from genome assembly GCA_016234065.1 of Candidatus Pacearchaeota archaeon. Lineage (GTDB taxonomy): Archaea > Nanobdellota > Nanobdellia > Pacearchaeales > GW2011-AR1 > JAGVWT01. Next base: position 21,187 of record JACQLJ010000045.1, on the reverse strand, counting down.
GCCGGAGATTTTATTGGTGCAAGAATGGGGAGGCCTGAAAAAGCAAAGCTAAGAAAATTAATTGGAAGCCCAAATTTATTATTTCCAGTTGGTAATGAAGGTGGAAAATACAGAAACTTAAATGCCGCAAGAGAACTCGGGAGAATAAAAAACACATTTCCCATTTATTACTGCACCAACTGCAATAAAGAAACAATTTTTCCATCATGTGAATCATGTAATTCACCGACGAGACAGAAATATTTTTGTCCTAAATGCGAGAACAGCTTTTTTGAAAAGTGCAGTGAACATGAGATTTCTTTTCCATATAACAATAGGGCAATTGACATTAATTATTATTTTGATAAAGCAGTTGAAAAATTAAAGATAAAAAAAGAAGATATTCCTCCTCTTATTAAAGGAGTTAGGGGAACTTCTTCAGGAAGTCACAAGGTTGAGCATTTAACGAAGGGAGTTTTAAGGGCGATGTACAATTTACAGGTAAACAAAGACGGGACTATAAGATTTGATGCTACAGAATTACCAATGACTGCATTCAAGCCGAAGGAGATATTCACAAGCGTTGAAAAATTAAAAGACCTTGGTTATGACAAAGATATATACGGAAATGAACTTTTTGATAAAGAACAGATTTTAGAATTAAAACCCCACGATGTAATCCTTCCAAGTTGCTCTGAATCAGGCGATGAAAAAGCAGACGATGTTTTTATTAAAGTATGCGGTTTTATTGATTCACTTTTCACTAGAGTTTATGGTTTAGATAAATTTCATAACGTCAAGAAAAGGGAAGATTTAGTCGGGCAGTTAGGGGTTTGTATGGCCCCCCACAATTGCGCAGGAGTAATATGCAGATTTATCGGCTTTTCAAACACTCAAGGACTTTTTGCAAGTCCATACATGCATGCTGCGATGAGAAGGGATTGTGATGGAGATGAAGCAGCCCTCATGTTGCTCACTGATGTTCTTCTTAATTTCTCATTTGAATTTTTACCAAAACACCGAGGAGGAACTCAAGATGCGCCTCTTGTTTTAAATGCGAGAATTAGCGCAGGAGAGGTTGATGATCAAATACTTGATTTTGAAATGACTAATAGTTATCCTTTGGAGTTGTATAAATCAGCGGAAAAAAGAAAACATTCGTCCGAAATAAAAATGAACAATGTTAAGTCAGCAATGAAAAATGGGAAAGACACTTTTGTCGGAATAGGTTTCACACATCAAACGTCCAACATAAATGAAGGTATTTTATGTTCTTCTTACAAATCACTTGTTACAATGCAGGATAAATTGCAACATCAAATGGAATTGGTTGAAAAAATCAGAGCTGCAAGCACATCCGAAGTTGCGAAGTTAGTAATTGACAAGCATTTTATAAAAGACCTGAGGGGAAATTTGAGAAAATTTTCAACACAGAGTTTTAGATGTGTTGACTGCAACGAAATTCTGAGAAGAATTCCCTTGACAGGGATATGTCCTGCGTGCAACGGAAAAATTATATTTACTGTTAATGAAGGGGGAATAAGAAAATATCTTGAGCCGGCAATTGAGTTGTGTGAAAAATACAAGCCATCTTTTTATATGAGTCAAAATCTTGATTTAATCAAGAGGCATATTGAAAGCATCTTTGGAAGAGATGCTGAAAAACAAGAAGCATTGAAGAAGTGGTTCTAAAACAAATACAAAATTATCGTCGGCAAAATCAAACAGCCCATCATATTTGTTTTCCTTACGTCCATTAAGATTATGTAGACACCAGTAAATGTTGCTATAACAAAAATCACTAATCCTAAAGCTCCTGAAAAAATAGAAATCATTATAATTAAAAATATCAAAACAGAAACCGAGATTTTTGTATAACTGAAGCTTGTTATTATTTGTGAGATATTTTTTACTAAAAATTTAGAAATAAAAAAAGATAATAGAACACTGAAAATTATTGTTATGATTATCAAAGCAAAAATCTCCGGGGTAAGTTTAAGTATATCATTTATTGCCGCAGCTGATCCTGTGCGTGTTTTTGAAATAAGATAAAGGGCTAAGAAAGAAAAACTCATAGCCAAAAGATTGATTGAACCGAGCAAAAATAAAAACCCCTTATCGTCGGTTTTTGCAATGCTTGACCCAATAATTGCTATTTGGCTGCTTCCAATCGCAGGAAGGACAATTGACAACGGCGAGACAATTGCAGAACTTATTAACGGACGCATTTTTCTTATCCTTGGTTCTGTGATTTTTTGCGGAGGAATAACTATTTTATTTTTTATGCTTATTAGAAGCATTGAGCTTCCAAATAAACCAGTAAGCAAAGGTAGCAATGAATTTTCCGGATTGTCAAAAACGTTAAAGACCAACAACCCCAGAATTCCCGAAATCAAAAAAGCAGATGCTGCCTGTATTTTTTTCTTCTCAGAAAAAACAAGCCAAAGAGAGACCAAAATAAGAAGATAGGGTATTAAAAATATCATTGCAGAATAAATCTTTGGAATTAAAAGAATTAATGGAATAATAAGAATGACTAAAATCAGTCCTCCATACAAACAACCATAAGAGCACAACATCACTGCCTCGTAGCCCTTTCCTTCTTTCAATAATTTATGTCCTGGCAAGGTTGAAAGTGCTGTATCTGTATCAGGACATCCTAAAAATATTCCTGGAATAAAATCAATAAATGTCTGTGAAATTGACATTGAGACAATGAAAACAACTAAGTAAATTGTGTTGACCTCAACTAAAGCCGAGATTGAAAGAGAGACCAAAGCAGCGCCGATCAAATTTATGTGTATGCCTGGAATTAATCCGGCGAGAGTGCCAAAAAACAAACCGAGAAAAAAGAATAAAATAATTTCAATAAGCATAGTAATTTTTATAAAGGCCTTTTCTATTATACAATAATCAATTAAAGATTTTATTGTGTAAAAAAGTGATTAAAAAATGAAACAAGGCAAATTATTTTCTATAACTTTAATTGTTTTTAGCATCTTCTTTCTAAATCTATCATTTGTGCTCGCAGCAGAGAATGATTCCACTGAAAATTTAGAAGCACAAGTCAATGATGAAACTCAATTTGAAGAAGGTGTTGAACTTCAAGCAAGCGAAGGAATAACTCCTGACTCAGGATTTTACTTTGTTGAATCGGGAATTTTAGAGAGATTCAGGGACGATATAGCAAACAGAGAGAAAAAAATTGCAGAGATAAGAGCGATGATTAGTGAAGGCAAGATAGAAGATGCAAAAGTGGCACTTGAAAGATATAAGACACATGCAGATAATCTTGAAAAAGAAGTATCTCCAGAACAAAGAGAAGAAGCAAAGAGGAGCGCGTCTGCAATATATAATGCTTTAAAAGAAATAGAAAATGAAATTCCTGAAGAGGAAAGAGGTGCATTTTTTGATGATGTTGTTGACAGAGAAGGAAAAATCATCACTGCCTCAGAGATTGCAGGAAAAATCAAAGAACTTTGCGAGAACCTTGCTAAATTAGACCCTTCGGAATATGCGCGTGTTTGCAAAGGAGGAGATGATTCTCCCGAATGGCAGAAGCGACTAGATAGGGCTTTAACGAGTGAGCAAAGAATAGAGGCGGAAAAATTTGGGAAAATTATGTCTCAGTGTTTTGAAACAGCAGGACAAGAATGCGCATGTGAAGAAATTCCTTTTACTGATTTTGCGCAAATGTGTTCTATTGCTGCACCATTGGCAACTGCATGTGAAATTGAAGGAAATGAAGAGGCATGCGAGCAATTAGATGATATTGAAATGCCAGAGCTTCCTGATTATTTGCAGGATATTATGGATAGTTTGGAAGGAGATGTTTCAGAATCAAGATTTGATATGCATATGCCCTCTGAATGCAGAAAAGCAGGAGCTACAACTCCTAATGCCTGCATGAAAATAATGATTCAAACACATGCTCCTCCTGAATGCAAAGATGCATTGATTTCAGCGAATGTTCAAAATGAAAGACAAGCAAGACAGATTTGCGAGAAAATTATGTTTGAGATAAATGCACCTGAAGAATGCGTTAGTGCTGGTTTGACAGATCATAAGGAATGTGGAAAACTTATGTTCCGGCAAAACGCCCCACAAGAATGCATTGATGCAGGAATTACAGGAGAAGGCAGAGATGATCCTAGAAAATGTGAAAAAATTATGAGAAGCCAAGGATTTGAAGGAGGACCTGGAGATCATCGTGGTCCTGGTCCAGGAGGATTTGGAGGAAACTGCAAAAATATTCAGGATAGTCAGGAAAGATTAAAATGTTACGACGGAGCAACACAGGGAGTGAGAAGTTTTGATGAAAGATTCAGAGAAACAAAACAGGCGGAAATGATGTGCGCGCAAAGTTGCAGAAGTGAAGGTGGAGCATGGGACTTTTCAGATGGACAATGTCAGTGCCATTTTGACAATTTCAAAGACGAATTTAGGGAAAGAAATCAAGATCAGTTTAGAGAAGATTTCAGAGAGGAGTTTAGAAATCAGCAACCTCCTGAAGGATTTATCCCACCACAAGGATTTGAAGGACAGCAGCCACCAGAAGGATTTGTTCCGCCTAGCGGAGAATTCCAACAGCCACCAAGTGAAAGTTCTACAACAGAATCAAGCGGAAGTACAGGCACTGAATCTGGAAGCACTACAACTACAGAGCCAAGTGTGACTGGCAGCGTAATAAGTGGCAATGTATTCCTTGATTATTATTTCAGATAAAAACATTTAATAATTCTTTTCTTATTTTTCTAACATGGCTGATAAAAAATTAACAACTGATGAAAAAATTGAGTTGATAAAAAGAAATGTAGTTGAGATAATTACAGAAGAAGAACTTAAGGATTTAATAAAAAAGAAAAAAAATCCTTTTGTTTATTGTGGCTACGAGCCGTCAGGGGCGATGCATCTTGGACATTTTGTCACCATCTTGAAGCTTATGGATTTACAGAAAGCAGGATTCAAAATTAAAATTTTGTTAGCAGATGTCCATGCTTTTTTGAATAAGAAGGGAAACGAAAAACAAATCAAAAAAGAAGTTGAGAATTGGAAAAAAACAATTAAGGCAATCGGGCTTAAGGCAGAAATAGTTTTAGGTTCTGATTTTCAATTTAAAAAAGAGTACCAGCTTGACGTAATGCGATTGGCACAGAAATCAACCATTAATCGCGGATTAAGAAGCATGCAGGAAATTGCAAGAGATATTGAAAACGCGACAATTTCTCAGTTGTGGTATCCTTTAATGCAGGTTGCAGACATAAAGCATCTTGGAGTAGATGTTGCACTCGGCGGCTTGGAACAGAGAAAAATTCATATGATTGGAAGGGAAATGTCTAAAGAATTAAACCACGAATTTGTTGCCATGCATACACCATTAATTACTTCGCTTAAAGGGCCGGGAAGCAAGATGTCTAAATCAGTTCAAGGAAGTGGAATTTCTGTTACTGATTCAAAGTCAGAAATTGAGAAAACCATTAGGGAATCTTACTGCCCCCAGAACATTGTCAAGGATAATCCTATTTTACAGATAACAAAATTGATAATATTTCCGAATGTAAAAAAATTTTTAATTAACCGGCAGGAGAAATTTGGAGGGAATATAAAAATAAAAAATTATTTGGAATTAGAAGCGCTGTATTCCTCTGGAAAAATTCATCCATTAGATTTGAAAAATGCGGTAGTAAATTATTTAGAGGAAATTATTGCCCCAATAAGAAAGAAATGGAAATAATCATTTTTTACCTTCTTTTATAATTATTTTTTGTGGTTGAACTTGTTCCTGTTGGATAGCCACGTTTATTCTGTTCCCTAGCAATCCACTCTGCTCCATCAATTGCGGGATTTATTATTCCTCCATAAGGCACAAATTTTCTAAATTGTTTTATAACTTGTTCCTGCTGTTCTGGTGTATACTTTCTTTCAGCCCTAAAATTAGGGTCTTGCTTACTGCCCCATGTTGTGCTGCCTGTCATTTGAGGATATGCTGCATTAGGAAAGAATAGGCCTGTAACAAATGCTGCGCCTATTAGAATTTTTTTCAACCCCTTCATTTTGTTATTAATTTTTTATTATTTATAAGTTTTATTATTTTATTTTGAATTCCACAATATCTCTATCTTTTAGTTGATGTTTTAACGAGACCTTTTGATTTGGAAACTTGCTACTTGGTCCTGTTACAGATGCTTCTTTGATTATGTCTTTTTTCTTGAAAAGTTTTTTTGCAGCATCTTCTACAGTGCTTCTTAACTCCAAAATTATCGGATTGTTTGATTTTGGTTTTCCTGGCTCTTTGCTATAGACCCTAATTTTATCAAAACTTTTGAAAATCTTATCTTTCAATTCCTCAATTCCTAAATTTTCCTTTGCAGAAATCATCACAAAATCATATTTCCTGCTTTGCAATGTTGAGAATATCTTTCTTTTTTCACTTTCGCCAATTAAATCTATTTTATTAAAAACAATGATTTGCTTGCCTGCTGACTTATTAATTTCTTTTTGCGTTTCCTCAATTTGTTTTAGTTCTGTTACTAAAATTATTATTACTTCGGCAGTATTTACCAGTCCTTTGTCATAGTGTTCTGAATCCATTGCAGGTATTTCAATTAGTTGTATTTGAAGTTCGTTATTGTAGTTCATCATTCCCACTTCCGGCTGCTTAGTTATAAATGGGTTTTCCCCCACTTGCGGTTTTGCATTAGTTAATATAGACAATAAGGACGATTTCCCTGAATTAGTCAATCCAACTATCACTGCTTGCATTTCCTCTTTTTTGATTCCTTTTTTCCCTGAAGATCTTGAAGTTTTTTTCTGCGATTCTATTTTCTCTTTTAATTTGATGTATCTTGTTTTAAGATTAGCAAGCATCTTCTCGGAAGATTTGTGCTTAGGACATTCCCTAATCATTTCCTCAAGCCACTTCAATCTCTCTTCGCTTGTTTGAGCATTTAGGAACATGGATTCGGCTTTTTGGTATTGTGGTGACTGGTTTGTGCTTGCCATATTTCTCAATATTTTAAAAGATGAATAACTTAAAAATCTAATGAATAAAAAATATAAAAAATATCTTACAAGAGAGTGTTCTTTGATTATGGTCAAAGGATGGTACAAAGGAGATTTAGATGAACTTATGAGGTGGGTGGGTTTCAGTTTTTCAAACACAATTTATGAAAGCAAAGACGGGTGGGTTGCTGTTTATTATGATGAAGACGAAGATAATGGGGATAAATTCCATGAAATTTTACAGAAAAAATTGACTGGAGACATGTTTAATGAAGTATGCGACTATTTTTTTGAAATGATTAACAAATCTCAAAATGTTTCTTCAGATGAAGAAATTCTTGATATTTTTACCAAATTACATCCTGTTTACACGATTTTTGATGAGATTTCAAGATACCCTAAGATAGCGACAGACGACATGATGCGAAGAATTATCAGAGTCAGAAAAACCACAGAAAGCTTCGCTCATAATTTAGATAGAAAAGTAAAAGACAGAGGTCCAAAAGATTATGTTTTTTATAAGGGAGAACTATACTTTATTCCTTTTGAACAATTTATTAAAGAAAATGGCTTTGAGGTTGTGAAATGAATCAAGAAATTTATAATAAGATTACTGCGAAGAAAGAATTTTCTCATCTCCCTAAAAAAGATGTTGAAATAGCATTCCATCATTTTCAGAAGAGAAATGTTGGTGATTTGGAGAAGATAAAATTGACCAGAGAACTTCTTCACAAGGTTTTTGGAGCTTTTGGAAGCAGAAAATTATTAAATTTAAAATATAAAAGCCCAGAATGGGTTTTGAAAAAGCATCTTTCATCAAGAGAAAGATTTACACATTACAAAGATATTTATTCAAGAATTCTGAAAGATGAAGAGAGAAAATTAACAATTATTGACCTTGGTTCTGGCGTCAACGGATTTTCATATAATTATTTCAAGGATTTGGGTTTTGATGTTGATTATCTTGCAATAGAATCAATGGGGCAATTTACAGATTTGATGAATTTCTATTTTGAAAAAAACAAAGCAAGGGCAAGAGCAATTCATTTAAGCTTATTTGAATTGGAAAAATTAAAAGAGGTGATTTCAGAAAGCAAAAAACCAAGAATTGCATTGCTTTTGAAAGTGGTTGATTCTTTGGAGATGATTAAAAGAGATTATTCAAAAGAGATTTTGTCTGAATTATCCAAAATATGCGAAAAAATTGTGGTAAGTTTTGCCACTAGAAGTATGATAAAGAGGAAAAGATTTAGTGCAAAAAGAATTTGGTTCTTAAATTTTATAAAAGAGAATTTTGAAGTGCTTGATGAATTTTCATTTGGAGATGAAAAATTCTTTGTTTTCAAAAAAAATAGCCACATCAAATTTATATATCTCTAACACATATTTTTTTACTATGCATAGATTTAAGAAAAAAATACTGAAGAATGGAATGACTGTATTGTTTGAAAAAAGAAACTTACCTTCTGTTAGCATAGGTATTGCTGTTAAATGCGGCAGCATGAGCGAATATGAAAAAGAAAAAGGAGTGTCTCACTTTATTGAGCATATGCTATTCAAAGGCACAAAAACAAGAAGTGCGGAGCAGATTTCCCGTGAAATAGAAAAAAATGGCGGAATTATAAATGCATTTACAGCCGAATCAAACACTGTTTATTTCTCAAAAATATCAAGCAATCGCATGAATGTTGCGTTAAATGTTTTGTTTGACATTTTAAAAAACCCTGCTTTTGATGAAAGCGAAATTGAAAAAGAAAGAAAAGTTATATTTGAAGAAATTAAAATGAGGAAAGATGACCCCTCTTTATATGCCTCAGATAAAATTCACACACTTCTTTATAACAAACCCTTTGGATTGCCTGCATCTGGAACATATGAAACAATGAATTCAATTGATAGGAATAAATTAATTAATAGATTCAAGCAATTTTATCAGCCAGATAATATGATTTTGTGTGTTGTTGGGAATGCTAATTTTGATAAAATTGTAAAAATAACAGAGAAAAATTTTGGAAATCAAAAAGGAAAAATTTCTCAATTCAAAATTTCAAAAAGAAATCAATCAAAAATTGAAAAAAGAAAGGGGCTAGACCAATCTATCTTAGTTTTTGCCTTACATTCGCCCCTTTATGATGATAAGAGGAGTTATGCTTCGCTAGTTTTGAATGCTTTAATGGCAGGAGGAATGTCCTCAAGATTGTTTATTGAAATAAGAGAAAAAAGGAATCTTGCTTACATGATCGCTGGCGAATCAAACACAAGCAAAAATTTTTCTTACAACATAATCAAGGTAGGAACAAAAAAAGAAAATGTCAATATTGTGAAGAATCTTATTTTGGATGAATTTAAAAAAGTTGAAAAGGATTTAGACGAGGGAGAACTAAAGCAAATCAAAGAACAGGTAATCGGACATAAAAAAATATTAACAGAAGATTCATTGTCTCAGATGAACAGTTTAATCCAACATGAAATAGATGGAAAAGCGGAGGATTTCTATGATTTTGAGAAGAATATTAAAAATGTTAAATTAAAAGAAGTCAAAGACCTCGCGAGAATAAAGCAATATAGTTTTTTTGCGCTTGTCCCAGAAAATTAGTGGTCTTCTAATAATTTTTTATAAATACTATGGCTGTGTTTTGCAAATGATTCAAAGTATCCTGTAAACCATTGATTCATTGATATACCTGCTTTTTCTGATTCTTCAATGTCTTCCCAGGTCTCTATTCCACCTGTTCTTATAACATGAAACTCTTGTTTTGGTTTTGCTTTTTTTAAATGTTTAACTGCGAGCGTTGCTAATTTTAAAGAATCATTTTTTAATGGTTTTCCACTTACTCCGCCCCCAAAGGTCTTTGTGAAATAATCAAAAACCCTTACCTCTTTTACATCTATTTCTTTTCTTCTTAATTCATAATCAGTTGATGTATTTCCAAAATTCACCCCATCAAAGCCCATTTCAAATAACAGATTTAAAAGTTCTGGGATTTGCTCTGGTTTTGTATCGTTTGAGAATTTAACAATCACTGGAACTGTTCTTTTTCTTTTGTTTAGGAAATTTTTATTGATATAAATTAACCTATTTGCCAAGTCGTCTTCTTGTGGCTTTCCGTGAGAAGTATTTGGGCAGCTTTCATTTATTTCCAAAAAATCAACACCTGCTTTTTCGTATGCCACCATGCTTTTTATAAGTTTTTTTAATTTTTCCTCACCTTCATAATTTGGTGAGCCCATTAAACTCCAGCCAATCGGCATTTTTCCTTTTTTCATTTCTCTTGCTTTTTTTGAATTTGCTTCGTCGCCATCGTTCGGCAGACCAAGCCAGTTTGATGCTGAATGTGACAAAGGATAAGGGCTGAATGGAAGCGAAATCTCATTTTTTTCATTGCCTTTTCTAGAATTCCATGTTCCTGTTCCTCCAAGGTAAGCACCCGCACCCTGTTTTTCCATTACTTCATAACACTCTGCATTCTTGAACATTCCCGCAGAGTTCATAATTGGAGAGCGAAATTTTATTCCCCATAAAATTCTGTTAAATCTTTCAGGCGGGAGATAAATTGATTTAGGCACGTCGTGATTTAATTTATCAATAAAATTTAATCTTGCTTTTGAGTATATTGAAACTAACGTCTTTTTTGGGAGAATTCTGACGGCAAGTGGACGAAACAAACCTTCTACTTTTGCTAAATTAGCCGCATTCATAACTAAATTTTGATTTGTTGGTATATAATTTTTATTGTTATGAATTTGGGTTAATCTTAAAAACTAAATTCTTTTTTTAATTTATGTTTATAGTTAAAGTTCCGGGTGTAAATAACAAGGAGAAAATAAGTGGATGTAGAAATTCAGGCAATGCAGTGATAAGTGAATTAAAAAAAATCTCTTTGAATGAGGCGGGAGAAAAAGTAAGTATAAATTCTTTGGATTTGGAAGAGGTTCACGTTGATAATTCAAAATTGAAAGAGGCGAATGAGTTAATTTATAAAAGTTCTTTGAAGATTTTTGAAACAAAGCCAGGAGCTGTTTTTTTAGGCGGGGATCATTCAATAAGTCATCCAATTGTTAGCGCTTTTTTAGAATATTGCAAAAATCTAGGAAAAAAGCCATGTTTGATTGTTTTTGATAGCCACCTTGATTTATCAGAGCCGTCAGATAATCCTAACAACAAAGAGTGGCTAAGGGCTGTTATTGATTTTGGATTTCCTGCTGAAAATCTCGCGGTTGTCGGGGCAAGAAATTTTTCTGAAAAAGAATTTATTTTTGCAAAAAGCAATTTTGTAAAAATAGTTAAAATGACTCAGCTTCTTGAAAATCTGGAAGAAACATGCGATTCAATTATGGAATTTTCTTCTGGTAAGGAATTATATGTTTCAATTGATATTAGCATCATTGACTTAGCATTTGTCCCATCTGTAATTCAACCAGAGCCAGGAGGTTTGACTAGCAGGGAGTTTATTTATCTAATTCAAAGAATAAAAAAAATAAAGCACTTAAGAGGAGTTGATATTGTTGAAATAAATTCAGAAGCAGATAGGAAAAAAGGAAATTTGACAATTAAATTAGGGGCAAAAATTCTCAGCGAAATAATATAAAATGAGGGCTTTTATAGCGATTAAATTTCCTGAAATATTGAAAGAAGAAATCAAGAAAATTCAGGAAAAACTGCCAAAATTTCTGGGAAAGAAAACAGAAATTGAAAACATACATTTAACATTAAAATTTTTAGGAGAAATTGATTTTGAGACATCTAAAAAAGTGGTTGAAATACTGAAAGTTTTAAAATCAAGAAGATTTCTGGCTGAGATTGATTCCATAGGTGTTTTCTCTAAAGATGCGCCAAGAATTGTATGGCTTCATATAAAAAATGCCGAAGGAATTCAGAAAGAGATTGATGAAAAACTTTCTGAAATATTTAAAAGAGAAAAAAGATTTATGGGGCATGTAACCATAGCTAGGATAAAAAAGGTTGAAAATAAAAAAAGATTTTTAGAAGAATTAATCAAGATAAAAATAAAAAAGATAAAGTTTGAAGTAAATCAATTCTTTCTCATAAAGTCAGAATTAACATCAAAAGGGCCGAGATACGAAATTGTAGAAAGTTTTGAACTTAATAAGGCCTAAAATTCCTCTTCAACCAATTTAAACGACTCTGCTTTCTTGCCTATTTCATTTTTCAGTTCTTCCTGGCTTGCATTTATTATATTTCTTATTGACTTGAATTTTTTAAGCAGTTTTTTAGCTGTCTTTGGTCCTATGCTCTGAAATCCTTCTAATATGAACTGCATCCTTTCTTTTTTGTTCAGTGTTTTTTTTGACATATTCAAAGGAAGTTCCTTGGATTTTTTTCTTGATAAGACAGACATAAATCTTGCTGTGTCCTGATAATTCTTAGTGAAAATTATTGGCACTTTGTATTTCAGCAAGATTGAAAGCAAAAACCCACGGATTGAATTTGGGTGCATTCCTACAACTTCCTCAGAAAAATCATTTTGATATAAATCCTGTTCATCAATGCCTTCAATAAAAAGCAATCTTTCCTCGCATTGCTTCAACTCGCTTAATTGTTTTACTAGACGCCCACTTTTCATAGAAAATACAAAATCCTGAACAGTTTTTCTTTCAATTATAACGCCATTTATTATGTAGTCGCCAATTTTAAGTTCCCGCATCTCAACATCAAAGCCCAAAGACAAGAGCTCAGAAATAACCAAAGAATTCTTCTCTCTATAATCAACAAGTATCTTTGGCTTTTCCTTCTCTTTTATCGCTCTTTTAGAGAAAATATCAAATATATTTTTCATTTTTTATATCAGACGTTGTAGGTAAACTACGTCAGGAAATATAAAGATATTCAATGAAAGCCAGATTAAATTTAGTATCAAAGCAGGATAAAAAGTAACTGGTTTTTTTAAAACAATAAAATACCCAAATAAAAATGTTAAAGGATCAACCAATAATCTGTTTGGAAGAAATTCTACGCTATAAAACCAATTCATTATAATGCTTCCAAAAATGCCTGTTTCTGATAAGTATTCTGTTAACTCCCAAAAATATGCTATCACTAACATAGATAAGATTCCAATTATGACACTTTTGTTTTTATTAACGCCTTTATTCTTTAGCAAAAGGATTATTAGATAACCTACTGATATCCCGCTTAGAATATGAATCAGGGTCCAAAGATCAAATATGGCCACATCTTTAATTCCAAAAAGTTCAAAACTCATTTTAATTTAAAAATCTCCAAAAGTTTTCTGCTTTCCCAAGGCGTTGTCTTTTAATTCATCTTTTATCGTGCTTATTGCAGAGTGCATTCTTTTCTCCTTGGCTTTTGAAACGTAATAATAACTTTCATCCCTTGTTTTTCTTGTTACTAAAATAATTAGTTTTCCTTTCATCAGACGTGCTGTTCTTCCTGCACGCTGTATTGTTCTGATTGCAGAGGCAACTGGCTCATAGAATACAACCGTATTAACTTCAGGGATGTCAATACCTTCCTCACCGATACATGTCGCACAAAGAACATTTATTTTTCCTTCTGCAAACTCATCAAGAATTTTTCTTTGTTCTTTTTGATTCAATCCGGTATTCTTTTTTTTTGCTTGCCCTACAAAAATCTTTGAGTTCAATTTTAGTTCATCACTTATTTTTTTTGAAATTAGCGACGCAGTATCCCTGAACTGGGTAAAAATAATGGTTTTTCCTCCCCTGCCAAGATTTTCATTTTTTACCACTTCAATTGTTTTTTCAATTTTTGGATGTTCCACGCCTTTTGCCAAGACGTCTTTAGCCATTTTTAATGAAGAAATAAATTCTTTGCTTGAAGTAAGTTTAATCACTGCTTTGCTCTGCTTTTTTTCCGCTTGTTCTAATAATTGGCTCATGTATTCAACAAATCCTTTCAATGTCTGCGTCTCCAATAGTTCAAGCGCGTGCTGTAATTTTAACGCCCGTGCGCAGACACTCGCAGCGGCAATGTAATTAAAATTTTTGTTTCCAGAAGATAATGATATTGAAATTCTTTTTTGAAGTTTTATTAGCTCTGTTTTAGACGATATGCCAAATAACACGCTTCTGGAACGCAATTCATCAATGCATCCATTAAAGATTTTTCTTAAGCCATCCCTGATTTTTTCAAATTCAATGGGAAAATCAACAAGAACTTTTTCAAATTTTAATTCTTGCAAGTATGGTTTAACATCCGGGCTTTCTCTTGTTCTTAATTCCACTTCTTCAATAGAAAGGTTTTTGCAGATTTCTTTTATTTTTGACATCTCGCTTCCTGGCGAGGCGGTGAGGCCGATGATCCTTTGGTTCTTTGCTTGAATTTTGTATTGTTGCGCAACATAGTTGTAATCATAATTATTAAGGCACCTGTGCGCTTCATCTTCAATAAGTAAGCAAATTTCATTTAAGTCATACAATTGATTTTTCAAATCATTCGCGATGCATTGCGGCGTTGAAAAAACAATATTGGAATTTTCCCAGATTTTTTTTCTTTTTTCTGGGTTTATATTTCCTGTAAAAAATTGCATCTCACCGAATAGTTCTGTTAAATGTTCTTTGAAATACTTAAAATGCTGCTCAACTAGCGGCTTTGTCGGAGCAAGGAATAAAACCTTTTCAGAAGGGTATTGCTTTATTCTTTCTACTGCAACAATCAAAGCAATGAGGGTTTTTCCCAATCCTGTTGGGATAACTACCAAGCAATTTTTTTTGAGGCAAGTTTCAGCAATTGTCTTTTGATATTCCCTTGGGAACACATCTTTTAGAAATTCCATACTCTTTGAAGATAAGAGCTTTATTTTAAATTTTTTGTTAAAATAGGAAAATCACACAATAAGCAAAGCATATCCCAACCCGACTAAAGTCAGTGCAGCAAGGAAGCTCCACATAATCAAACTTCCAAAGAATATTTTGTTTCCGTCTAAGTCAGATAATGGAATCATATTAAAGAAAGCATAGTATATATTTAGTCGTGCTAATTCGTCGTATCCTATCAGGTAACTTGCAACAGCCGCGATAAGATTTATCACAATTCCGGAGGCGGCTATCATGCCTACTTCATATTCTGTCATTTCTGAAAAAGCGAATAGTCCGTGCCTTTTTGCAACTTTGTAGACATTTGGCTTAACATCAAACACAAGAGATGCAAGCCATGTGAAAGTCCCAAGAGAAAAGACAGAAGTTAAAATTGGAAGAATAGCCCCCATCGGTATAGGTCTCTTGAAATATTGCGCTTCCCTAAATCCGAATCTTTTTGACTCCCATATTCTCGCCTCTATCTCAGAATCAAGGTAAGAACTTGTGATTTTTTTCGCAATTAAGTTAACAGCAACAACAGCAAAAACCAAAGCCAAGTAATAAAAAATTTTTTCAAATGAACTAAGCAAACTTATTGAAAATGCAATTACAAGAACTATTATAAAAATTTGCGCAACTTCTTTTTTGCTGAACATGAAAAAACAATGAAAGTGTTTCTTATAAATTTTCTTATGGACAAGGTAAGAAAAAATACCTGAAATTTTGCAATATTTCATCAAAAATATAACGATGAAACATGAACAATTATGAACGGAAAAATATTTAAATAAGATATGGTGGTTTTAGTAATGCGAGTTAAAAAAATGAGCGACGTTATAGGGCTGAAAGTTTACACTGATTCAGGAGATTATTTTGGAGAAATAGAAGAGGCAAATCTAAGCCAGAATAAAGTTGAAGGATGGAGAATCAGAGTTTCCGGAGGCATTACTTCTCTTATTGGTGGCGCCAGGGGTGTTATTATTCCTCATAAATTCGTGAGAGCAGTAAGCGATATTTTCATAATAGACAGGTCTGCTCTGCCAAGCCAGGAGATGGGTGGAATTGAAGTCGGTGAAGCAGTGGCTTAGTTCTTTTATTAAAAGTGATTATTAATTAGCAGGACAAACTCAATTTATTATTACAGAAGATTTTATAAATCAGAATAAGTATTTATGATAAAATGGCCGAGGCAGAACTTACTATATTGCAGAACTGGATTGTTACAAAGTTTATACTACCTTACTTTCTGATATTTTTTATTACATTCGCTATTTTGCAGAAGACAAAGGTTCTTAGCGAGAACAGCCAGCTTAACGCCCTTGTTGCCTTTGTTGTCGGTTTGATTTTTGTCGGTTTCACAACACCGAAAGCATTTGTTGACAACATGATTTTGTTCTTAGCGGTTGCGTTAGTGGTTGTTTTTGTCGGGCTTATGATATATGGATTTTTGCTTGGAGAAGGAACAGTTCCTGCCGCAAAGAATCCTAAAATGATGTTCCTTGTATTTGGAATTGTTATAGTTGCTGTTTTTGCAGCAGTTGTTTGGGCAGCAGACGTTCACAATGAATTAATTGATGCATTATTTTATCAGCCCTGGAGCAAAACATTCTGGACAAACGCTTTGTTTGTCCTTGCGATCGCAGGAACATTGGCATTGGTTTTGAGAAGCGCAACTTCTAAAAGTGGCTGATTTATTGAAGAAACATATTTAAACTTATTTTCATAATTTTGCTTATGATAGAAGTTTTGTTAGCTCCTTTCGGATTCTATGGAGGGAATTTTGGCAGTATTCTTTCTCAACTTGAACAGATGGGATTTTTTGCTTATGTTCTTCCATTTCTTGTTGTTTTCGCGATTGTTTTTGGAGTATTATCAAATGCGAAATTCCTTGGAGATAACAAAGCAATAAATGCAGTTATCGCGATTTCTGTCGGCTTAATGGCGTTGCAGTTTGGAGTTGTAACTCAGTTTTTCGGAGAAATTTTTCCTCGGTTAGGAATTTGGCTTTCTATTATTTTAGCAGGGTTAATTGTTATCGGTTTTTTTAGTCCAAGTGGTAAATTACCTTTTGGGTTTATGATGATTGTTGCAGGAGGAATTATTGCGGTTATTGTCGCAGGTTCATTTAATGAGCCATTCTTTGACTATGGATTTCCTTTTTGGCTTACACAAAATCTTGGGTGGATTATTCCTGTAGCAGTGATTTTGGCTGTTATAGGATGGGCTTGGAGTTCACAAGCTCCTAAAACTACAACAGGTGTAGATTTAGTTAGGAAAATATTTGAGCCAGGAAAATAATTTAGAAAAATTATTCTTTGTTAAATCTTTTCGTAATTTTCTTGTCTTGCTGTCTAAACGACTCTTCTTGCACCGGGGTTTTCTGCTGTCTGGAAAAGTTTTCTGAATTTGTATTTGTTGATTGTTGTTTTTGCATATCTTGTTGCGGCTTTGCTGTATTTGTTCTTGGATTATTTGCAACTTTACTAAATGTATCTTGCATCATTGACATTTCTTTCTTGATGCTGTCTAAATTACTTCCATAAGAGCCGACTTTTTCAAGAATTGATATTTGCATTTTGTCAATAACTGCTTCAATTCTTTTCAAACGCTCGGAAATGCTTTCTATCCTTCCTTCTGCAATTGACTTGAATTCAGTTATTGCGTCAACTTGCTTTTGCATTTTTTGAATTTTTTCAGAGAAAACTTGTTCTGATATCTCAACCATTGTTCCTGAATCAAATCCTTGGCTTTGTGTCTCATATCCTTGTGAATAGTCGCCCGGCGAATAATATTCCTGCGATTCTTGAGGTGCGTATTGTCCTTCGTAAATTTCAGAATTATTTTCTTCAACGATTTCTTTTGATGGCTTTGCTGATTCTTCATATTCATCTGAGACAGCTTTTTTTACCTGCTCGTTGCTAAGAGCATCATTTATGGCTTTTGGTGAAATGCCTCTTTCTCTGAGATTCTGAACTATTTCATCATCACCCATTCCCTGATTTCTCAGTTCACTGACTTGCTCTAAAACACCCATTTTAACCTTCAAAAAATCTCAACATTTTTAATTGTTTTGACAAGATTTCAAGGTCGTCTTTTTTTGCGAATTTTGAAAAATCCGATGAAACAGTTTCTATAAATGATTTTATTCTCTCAAAATCATTTTTAATTTTTTCAAGATCTCTTTTCATTTCCAAAATTTTTTTGTTTGTCTCCTCTCTGGATTCTATCAAGTTTTTCCCTATCAAAACAACCCTATCTTTTAGAATTCTCTGCTTTTCTTCAATGTCTCTTAACTTAAGCGCAAAGTTCCCATAGAAATCTTCCCCTTGATTTTCATACCCATTAGTCATGAATGGTTTATTGCACAGAAGTTTAAAATTCTTTGCTTACTCGTTAAGTTATTCTCTCAAAAATCCCGTTTTTTAATCCAAAATTCTGCAATATTTTTGTTTTTTGCAGGTTAACTTTTTTTAGGTAAGGATTTTCTGAAATGTAATCTAATAAGGCATTCCCTTCATATGTCTTCGCGACTTCGCCAATAGCACCTTCACCGATTTCATATCCAATAATCGGCAAGTCAGGATGGATTTTTGAGAATCTTCTTTCTAAGAATCCAAGGTAAGCTGCGCTTCTTTCTGCTGCTTGAATTTCATTGTAGGGATTTATTTCTCCCCCAAAATCATTTCTGCTTGCAGTTGCTCTTGATATTTGCCATGCTCCTAGAGGCCCTGTAGGTGAGACAGTCATGGCTCTTAGCCCGCTTTCGTGCAGACCTATTGCTGCGTGATAAAGGGGATCTACTCCATAAATATTAGAAAAATATGATATAAAGTCCGAAAGGCGCGAAAGGTTTTCCATTTGATTTTCTTGGTTTTTTTCAAAATTTCCCACTGACAGTTCAGGAATTAATCTTATATGTTTACGATAGCCGAACTCATCAATGAACTTGAAAAAATCAGGGCCCCCCATGCTGTTTATTGTTCCCCAGTTTTCGCTTCCATCTGGCGACAAGCCATGTCTCCTAAATTTTTCATTATCTGCAAGAAAAACAACTTCTGTTCCAGGAGCAATATTCCTGAAATCGCCATTTCCATAAATTCTTTTTATATCTCTTGGGTCACCATAAAATTCTTTCAGTTCTGATATTGTCTCACCCCTTTTAACGACATGAATAACCTCTTTGTGGCTTTGTCCTACTATCTTTTCTATACCAAAACCCGAAAGCCCTAATAAAAATCTTCTTCTGTCTAATTTTTTTTGCATTCCTCCTAACCTTAAGAAATGTTTTTAAATTTTTGTATTGTGCTTTATATAGTTTATAAAAAATTTACCCAGAGATATAAAATGCAATTCAAAAAAGAAACACCCTTGTATTCTTCTGAAGTCCAGAGAGAAGGAGGTGAAGATGTCCTTTACATAAATTTCCTCGGAGCCCCATACGTTCCTAGTTTGGCGGATTATTCAGAAGTCATGGAAAAAACAATTGACTCACTGATTGAGAATCCGAATGTTTCAAGAGTTGTTTTTGTCCAACAAAAAAACTACAATTACGATTTTAGCGAGACATCAATGCTTCTGGAAATTAGTCAAATCTATGTTTACCTCCTTAAACAGGAAAAAATCCTGTCTCATGAAAAATTAGCGCCGCTTTATGAACAATTTTTTTCTCAAAGATACAATGAGGTATTTTATTTCATAATTCTTCTTAAGAAAGACCCTATTTCTGCATATTCTCAACTGAAAAAAATATTGATTGAGGCAAACATAGGAATGAATAAACTAGGGCAAGTTTTCAAAGCAGACCAAAAAAATTACACACTTCTCCTTGAAAGAGTTTTGGCTTTGCTTGAAAAAACAAAATTAATTCAGGTGGCTTTCCCATATCTGTCTAAATATCAGCAGGGAGACCGGGAAATATATTCAAAGATTTTCAGACCTGATGTAATTCCTAATTTTACTTTTACCCGTCTTGTAAACGATTTGCCAGATGAAGCCGAAATCTTGGATCAATATAAAATTTCAGAAGAACACGGAGAATCGCTTGTCACAATAATGAAAAGGAAAAATGAGTCAAAATTATTTTATCACGTTTCTCCGCCTGAAAACACTTTGAGCGAGGAGCAAAACATGTTGCTGAATCTTGCGAGAAGCGTCTTGATTGAACACCAGCCAAAAGCAGAGGAATTTATTGATACTCAGAGAACAAGACAGGTCTTTTTTAATATCTCAAGAGATTTATTGCAGGATTTATCAAGCACTAAAGGGGTAAAACTGAACTATTCTGAATTAAACAAACTTGCATCAATTTTAGTAAGGCATACAATCGGCTTCGGAATAGTTGAAGTTCTACTGCAAGACAAAAAATTGCAAGATATTGTTTTGAACGCTCCAATATCTTTGAATAATATCTTTGTGAGACATGAGGAGCATGATGAATGTTCAACAAATATTATTCCGAGCCAAGAAGATGCTGATTCGTGGGCTGCTAAGTTTAGGATGATTTCAGGGCGTCCATTGGATGAAGCAAATCCTATTCTTGACACGCAGCTTGAAATTGGAAAAATTAATGCAAGAATCGCGATAATTCAAAATCCTTTGTCACCCGACGGTTTGGCTTACGCAATTAGAAGACATAGAGAGCAGCCGTGGACATTGCCTTTGTTTGTGAAAAATAAAATGCTTAATCCATTGGCTGCGGGATTGCTGAGCTTTTTAATTGATGGCTCAAGAACAATCTTGGTTGCAGGAACAAGGTCTTCGGGAAAGACATCTCTGCTTGGAAGTTTAATGCTTGAAATCATTCCAAAATACAGGGTGATTGTAATTGAGGATTCTCTTGAATTGCCTATTGATTCTATGAGAAAATTAAATTATGATATTTTGAGAATGAAGGTTCGTTCAGCGCTATTGAAAACAACAACAGAGGTTTCTGCCGACGATGGAATAAGGACAAGTTTGCGATTAGGTGACAGTTCGCTAATTGTTGGTGAAGTTCGTAGTGTAGAAGCAAAGGCGTTGTATGAAGCCATGAGAGTTGGAGCTTTGGCGAATGTTGTTGCAGGAACAATTCACGGTGCTTCTCCTTATGGTGTTTTTGACAGGGTTGTGAATGATTTGGAAGTCCCAGCGACGAGTTTCAAAGCAACAGATATTATTGCCATTGCTAACCCAATAAAGTCCTCTGACGGATTGCATTCATGGAAAAGATTGGTTCAGATTACAGAAGTAAGAAAGCATTGGAAAAAAGATCCGAATGAAGAAAAAGGATTTGTTGATTTGATGAAATACAATGTTGAAAAAGATATTTTAGAGCCGAGCGATGATTTGATAAATGGAGATAGCGAAGTTATAAAAGATATTGCATCAAACATAAAGGGCTGGGCTGGAAACTGGGATGCTGTTTGGG
>JACQLJ010000041.1 GCA_016234065.1 Candidatus Pacearchaeota archaeon | reverse complement strand
TTGTCAATATACCTGAACTTGAACTTTAATTTGCATTGCTCAAAAGTGCTCAGGCGCGAATGAGAAAATACTTTCATAAAAATGGAATTAATTAGAAGATTATAAATTTTTACCTAACAAAAAGTGTATATATCTCATTAATTAAATAAATGCTTATAAACGTATTAATCATTTCTTTAAGATGGATGATTTTTACAAAGGGTATTGCGTGAATATGGATAGGAGATCATTGCCTTCTGAAAAAGGAGTTAATCTTTCTCCTCAAGGTTATTATTGCAATCTTACTAATGATTTGTGTGTTGCCTCTAGAAGAACTTTCTTTGATTTGGTGAGTCACAGAGTTAATATTGGTATTCTTAAAAGGTGTCCTTCTAGAAGAACTGTTGATGATATTGTCAAAGAAAAGCCATTAAAATTAGTTGGATAAATTGGTTTTAGGCAGAAACATTTTGTGCTGTATTAGTTGTGGTTGCATTTGAATTATTTTCTGTAGCATTTGTTTCAGCAGCGATTTCAGTTTCTGCTTGAGCTTCTGTCTCAACTTCTTTTCCTATAATCAAAAATTTCCACCACGGAATATTCTTTTTTGTAACTTCTCCAGTTTCAGGATTGATAATTGCTTCAGAAATGAGATTTACCTTTATCAAGCCCAAAAATCTTCCTGTTTCATTCAATCTTGCAGAATAAACAATCTCTTTTTCTTCATTGTTTTCTCCAACTTCTTTCAACTCAAGATTAAATCCTAATTTCCCCAATACTTCCAGTGCTTTTTCCGAAGCCCTGTCAGGCATTATCTTTACCGATGCATTTTTTCCGTTTGAAAGTTTGACTTTTATTCTGGTTTCATTTTCGTCAAAGTCCTCTTTTATTTCAAGCTTTGATTCCGCTTCAACTCCATTGACGCTGATTTTTCTTTTTATTTCTTCTTCGCCATTTCTTGCCTTAAATTCTGTTTTTATCTCAATTTGATTTCCATTTTCGTCTACAAAACTCACTTTCTCCTTTCTTTCTGTTCTGTCTTCTTTTACCTCTGTCTTAACTCTTACATCAACAATATTCCCGTCTTTGTCAATAAATCTTTTTCTTGTTTCTGACTTGACATCATTGTTTTTTGATTCTGATTTTTCTTCATTTTTTGCACTTGTTCCTGATTTTTTTGAACTATCCTCATTTCCAGATGACCCACTTGAAGAGTCAGTTATGCTAGAATCTGAGGAGATACTTGAAGAACTTCCTGATGAATCTGAACCACTGCCAGAATTATCGCTTCCAGAACCACCCCCTCCATAAGCAATTACAAAAGAATTAAACATTACAATAAATGTAAGCATTAATAACAAACCAATAAGCAACCTTTTCATAAACCAATAGATAGAACATTATTTATAAATCTTATTTTATCAAATCAACTCAGCCATTGCCTCGTTATTTGTTATTAATCTTTGTCTCGCCAATAACTTCGCCCCAGCCAATTAGTCGCCAATGCCCTTGAAAATTTCTTGCAATGCCGACATTGTCCCCTTCCAAAGGAACTACTGGAATTTTCAGTGACAATTCAATTTCGCCGGTTTTTTTGTTGATTTTTTCAACTATGCCAACAGTTATTGTAGTATTAACACTTAACATGAGCATTTCGGTATTTTTTATTTCTGCTGTTTTCTGCTCTTCAGAAGTTCCTGTGACTTGATTGAAAATCTCTGGCTTTAGTTTTATTTTGTAGGATATTTCAGGAAGGGAATTTTTTAGGGACACTAAGCACCCTGTTAGGTGGTCTGCTTTTGTCAAAAAAGGATCAAGCGATGTTTCAATTGAGATGCTGCTTCCAGGCATTGCTTCTGAAATTTGTTTATTTCCTTTTTGCAGCGAAAGAATTTTTGTTGTAAGGGTTTGGTAAATTTCCTGATTTGCTTTTTTCATGCTTAATCCTGGTTTTATTTCAATTTCGTCGCCGACTTTTAATTTTCCTTTTTTTAAGATTCCCCCCAAGATTCCTCCCTTGAGATTTTCTATTCTTGTTCCGGGAAGGTTAATATCAAAACTCCTTGCGACTAAAAAAATTGGAATTGAGTTTTCTTCTTTTTTTGAAATTGGAACTTTTGCAAGCTCTTCAATGACTTTGTTTATGTTTATTTCCTGGAGTGTTGAAACAGGAATTATTGGCGAGTTTTCAGCAAATGTGTCCTTCATAAAGTTCTTTATTTCTTTATAACTTTCAATTGCTTTTTCTTTGGAAACAAGGTCAATTTTGTTCTGAACTATGATTATGTTTTTTACTTTCTTTGCCTGAAGCGCCATAAAGTGTTCTTTCGTCTGCGGTTTTATTCCCTCATTTGCAGCAACAATCAAAATTGCAGCGTCAATTATTGCGGCTCCTGAAAGCATCGTCGCCATAAGCATTTCATGTCCTGGCGCGTCAATAAAACTCACATATCTGTAAGGAGCGCAATCCTTGCCTGAGTTCTTGTTTGAAAATCCATCAGAACATTTGTAAATGGTCATTTCAGTGTAGCCGAGTTTTATTGTTATTCCTCTTTTCAATTCCTCTGAATGAGTGTCTGTGAACTTTCCAGTAAGTTTGCTGAGAAAAGTTGTTTTTCCGTGGTCTATATGTCCTACAATTCCAACGTTTATTTCAGGGATATCCATTGTTTTATAGTGAAGAAATAGTTTTTAAGGTTTAGGTATTTCATTGAAATATGCCAAAGACAAGTGCTGGCTTGTTAATGTTCAGAAATAAAAATAATCAACTAGAAGTTTTTCTTGCTCATCCTGGAGGGCCTTTTTGGAAAGACAGAGATGAAGGTGCTTGGACAATTCCCAAGGGAGAAGTTGAGGAAGGGGAGAATCTGATTGAAGCGGCGAAAAGAGAATTTGAAGAAGAAACCGGAATTAAGCCAGAACATAAAGGAGATTTTATTCCTTTAGGAGAAGTGAAACAAAAATCAGGTAAGATAGTTCATGCTTTCGCGTTCAAAATGGATTGGGATGGTTTGCTTAGACAAAATTTTATAACAATAGAGTTCAACGGAAAGAAAATTAAAATACCTGAAATTGACAAAGGAAGATATTTTTCAGTTGAAGAAGCAAGTAGAAAAATAAACACTTCTCAAAAGGAATTTTTGGAAAGGTTGGGAAATTTATTTTCTTGTTAATCTATTAGGATATTCTCCTCTTGGTGGGAAATATTCATTAGTAATTTCTGATTCTTCATTTTTTCTTTTATCGTAAACAATCAAACTACAATCACCAAGGTCGCCTTTCATTACTGGAATTCCTTTGTCATCTTCACTAAGGTGACACACGTTGTCTGAATAAAAATCAATTTCTGGCGTTTGTTTATACACCATATACCCTAAAGCCGCTGCTGCTAGTCCCGCTGCTATAAAAGTAATTTTATTCTTGGATTTATCTCTGAGATTTGGAAATATATCTTTCATTTTATTTTCTACCTCTCTCTAGATGTGCAACAACAGCATCTAAACCTTCTTTCGGCATTTTTACTTTGCTTTGAATTATTTCACAAAATCTAGTAATTGATTTTTCAGGCAATGGGCTAATTCTACCTCCAATAATTTTAGTAACTCCATTTTCTTCAATAGGCATGCTGAGCCATCTTAGGTCTTCAGGGAGACCACTAATAACAAATAATCCCTTACTTATATTAGCTAAAGTTGTTGCTAAATTCTCTAAGTCACCATCGTTAACCTGCATTTCTGGATTTGTAAATCCAACATATCCTAAATATTCAAGTTCTGTTTTTCCAATTAATCTTTGCCTGTCACCAAGAACAACTAAGTAGTTTAGTGGGGTTGTTAATTGTTTTTCATCTTCAAAAGTTACTTTCCAATGGCAAGGATAATATATTTCTGTCATTTTAATTTAGATCACCATTCTCTTTTAATTTCTGTGATAAATCTAATTCTATCCCTTCTGCGAGAGCATCGGAAACTTCTATTAAACTTCCTCTTTGATTACCTGACAATATTTTTCTATAAGTATTATAATAAGTTTGAAGATGTTGATGAGCTAAAATTGGGTTTTCATTAATTAACCTTCTAGCGGTTCCCAAAACTCTTCCTGTAGCAAGAATTTGTTTTTCTAAGTAAGTAAGTGTCATTTTAATCCAAACACCTCTTTATGCCTTCTTGATATATTTGATTGTATACTTTTAAATTTAAATCAGGTTCTGAAAATTTGATAACACTTCTTTTTAACCTAGATGAGTTAAAATAATTAATTTTATCTGGAAGATTGTCTCCATTTTCATCCACAAGAAAAAAACTTGCTTCTGGGTTTACAGGATTACTATATTCTACAAATTTCACAGAGCATTTTCCTGTTTCTTTATATTCTAAGTTTGCATTTGCTGTTTGAACAGGATTTAAAACCGACATAACTCCTAAACCTATTCCAGTCAATGCGCTTTTCAATTTTGAAGATATGTTTTTCATTTTATATTAATTCATAAAACTATCAAGAATTTTATATCCTCCATAAGC
>JACQLJ010000036.1 GCA_016234065.1 Candidatus Pacearchaeota archaeon | reverse complement strand
AGGTTGGGGGGTGGAGGCAGGGATGATTGTAAAAAATCAAATGAAAAAAAACAAATCCGGGTGGATAAGAATTATTGAGGCGCTGTTCATGATTGTTGTTATAACTGGCTTTATTTTGGTGATTTTAAACAAAGATGTGTTAGTCAAAGATGATTCAGACGCGATATACTTAAAGGAGCATTTTATTCTTAAAGAAATACAATCAAATGCGACATTGAGAGATAGTGTTTTGAATTCATCTGTGCCTTTGGAATGGAATTCATTTCCCGCTGTTTTACAAGCAAAAATAAATCAGACGCAGGACTTGAACTGTGTGGGAAAAATCTGCGCAATTTCAGATATTTGCTCTTTAACAGGCACAAATGAAGACAATCTTTATGCACAATCAATTATGATAACATCAAATATAAACAAGTATGAGCCAAAAAAACTAAAGGTTTTCTGCTGGAAGAAGTAGCTCACAACCACGAAAATTAATAAACTCTTTTTTGTTTTTGTTGATATGAAACCCAATAAGAAAATATATAACTACGGAATAGACGTTGATGAAAAGACCCTTGAGCAATTTAAGAATTGTTATTCTAAAGATTTTGTTGTAGAGGCAGCGCTGATGCCTGACGCCCATCTTGGATACGCGGCACCTATTGGAGCTGTATTGAAAACTAAGGACTTTGTTGTTCCTGCATGGGTTGGCTTTGACATTGGATGCGGACTTATCGCTGTAAGAATAAGCGGAAAGAATTTAGTTGAAAAAATCGCAGATAAAAAAGAAGAGATTTACAGAAAAGTTGTGCAAAAAATTCCTATGGGTGTTGGAGAATACAATAAGGAAAGCGATATAACTGAAAAAACAAAAAAGGAATTTAAAGACATTTTTGATAAATTTCAAAAAAAACCACACGACAAGGGGATATTAAATTACTTAAAATCAACCGCCATAAAGCATCTGGGAACTTTGGGAGGAGGAAATCACTTCATTGAGCTTGGTTGCGACGCTGAAACAGGAAAAGAGCTGTGGCTGATAATTCATTCAGGAAGCAGGGGGATAGGACACAGCGTTGCGAAAAAATATATGATAAAAGCGTCAAGGAGCAAGGAAAAAAATGAATATGAGAAAACATTTCCTCTTGACGTAAATTCAGAAATTGGAAAAGAATATCTGAACGTTCTTGAATTCGGGTTTGAATACGCGCTTCTAAACAGAGTTGAAATGGCTTACAAAGTGATTGAATCTTTGAATGAAGTTCTGGGTGAAAAATTGAAATATGAATTGTGGGTGAACAAAAACCACAATCATGCAATTTATGAAAATGGGTTTTTCATCCACAGAAAAGGCGCTACGCCTGCAAAGAAAGGCGAGAGAGGAATAATTCCTGGAAATATGAGAGACGGAAGTTTCCTCGTGGAAGGAAAAGGAAATCCTAAATTCCTAAATTCTTCAAGCCATGGAGCAGGAAGAAGCATGAGCAGGAAAGAGGCGAAGAAAAAATACTCCATGAAAGAATTTGAGGATTCAATGAAAGGAATTAAAGGTAATATTTCAAATAAAACCCTTGATGAATTGCCAATGGCTTACAAAGATGTTTTCAAAGTCATGGAATCGCAGAAAGAATCTGTAAAGATTCTCAAACACATAAAACCAGTGATAAATTGGAAGGGATAAATTAAATAAAAGTTTATAAAATACTTTTCACTAATTTTAGGATGAAAAAAGAAGGAATAAAAATTATTTTAAGCAACAGATTTCTTTACACTATTCTCTCTCTTATTTCACTCGTGTTAGTTGCAATATTAGTTCAGGCGTATGGTACTTCAAATCCTTCAAACTTTGGACACACATTGTCAGAAGTTGCATCTCCAGGAGGATGCGCCTCAAACCAACTTCTTTTATGGAATGGAAGCGCCTGGATATGCACAAATAGTTTGAGCAATTTGAATGTTACAAACTTAAACGGCGTTACTATAAACACTACTAATTTGGATGTCTCAAACAGAATTTCCGTGACAAATTTAACAGTCACGAATTTGAATGT
>JACQLJ010000037.1 GCA_016234065.1 Candidatus Pacearchaeota archaeon | reverse complement strand
GTATTAAATTAAGCATTTATTAAACTTTTTCTAATTCATAAGACTTAAAATTATGAACGCCCGGATACATCTTATCATTTAATCTAACCGAGATAGGAAAATCAGAATTTCCACTTGAGGTACTTACTATTATCCCCTCTTTTCCATTCAATTTTTGAATGCTACTATTTAAAGGGATATCTACTTTTACCCTGTCATTTATTTTTAATTCCATTTTAATTTAATAATTTGGAAGCCACACGCTCTTCATAGTTTATATATCCTGGCTTGATACTGGTCAAGTTGTTGAGCCATTCCTTGGACTTCAGATAACCTATCTTACTTCTCATGTTTTGTACAAGACTATAAGGTAGCTCATTTTGGTGCTCCTCGGCAAATTCGTGAATGGCAAACAACTCTCTTTCTGAAAAGTTTTCCTCGAGTTTGTGGTACCAATCCACAACTCTTCCATCAAGCACAATGACTTTATTATGGTCATAACAACAAAAAAATTTACGCAACGGTCCAATGCTCTTAATCTTCAATCTTTTTTTGATTTCTTCAATTTTGTTGTCTTTCTTTTCAGCCATTACAACACTCCTATTACTTCATTGACATTCAAAGTTCCTCTGAAGTAATTTAATACTTGTGATACCCCTATAGTAGCTGCGATAAGATTTCCAGAATCTATTACTCCAATCCCGAGCCTTTGATTGTATTGGCAACTTTCTGCCGGCCTTTTAAGGTTCAAAGTATTGTTCTTTGTTTTTTGCCCTTTAAAGAAAACACTGTAACTCATTCCCTTGCTGCGGCAATCAATCCAAAATTTGTCTGACTTATACACAATATCCCTTGTCTGGGAATTGTCAACAGCCAGCACAATCATATCATGATCCTTTAGCTGGGCTGGGTTTATTATCTTAGCCACCATATAATCAAACACATACCTTTTGCCCAAAACCTCAGCTTTGTTTTTCCCTATGTCCTCTTCAAGAAAATTGCTGTACAATAAGTTCTTTTTCTCCACCTTGTCCGGGTCACAGATAGTTAACCTCATATCATCCAATTGTTTTCTATCAGCGTAGTATCTTAAAAATTCAATAAGGAATGAGCCTATCCCTCCAACACCCACAATCATGACTTTCCTAACCATTTATAATACCCCATTTACTCTTTGAAATTTTCCATATATAGAATGATACGTCCTTCCAAGATTCTTCGCTATTTCTTTTGTTTTTACTCTATTATATTTTGATTCTATCAAAAAAAATTCTTCTTCTTTAGTCCAATATTTTTTATTACTTTTATTTGAATATTCTATTATTTTCATTAACTTCTTTTGTTTATTTGTCTGAATAAACCCACCATTTTTAAGAATATTCTTTAAGTGATTAACTCCATATATTTTTAATTCAAAATAGTTTCTATCCTTTGCTATACCAGCATAAATACCCAAAAGGCTTAATAAATATTTAAATTGAATTAGCAAACTTTTATCCTTTTGTGAAAGGGAAATAACCCCCCTTTTCTTATTTGTAGAGGGGTGTTTAATTGTTCCCTCACTATCCAAAAATCCGGAAAATAATGCCCATTTAACATCATCATTACTTTTAAAAATCACTTTAGGAATAATTTTTTTCTTATCAGTAATTCTTTCTAAATATTTTTTTAATATCACGGAACTCAGTCTTATTCTATATCCTTCCTCTTTTTGTCCATTTTTATGGAATCGTTGGTAGGGTTTTGATATTATCTCCTTATTTGAGATTTCTGAAAGGATATCTGCCACCTTCTTGGCAAATCCATAATCAATGGAGACCATATCAAATCCCCTATAACTATTCCCATCACCCAAATAAACTCCGATAAAATAAGCAAGTTCTTGAGAAGTTTTTAAGTTCGGAATAAAAATTTCTTTTGGTATGGCATATTTTCCCAAATTTTTATATACATATTTTTGTCTATTTTTCCATTTTTTAGAAATACAATGAGGTTTACTATTCAAATAGAACCAGGTACCTAAAGTATGAAAATTTATACTCAATTTTTCAGCAATTTCCTTTCTGGAAAATTTTTGTCGT
Organism: Candidatus Pacearchaeota archaeon; assembly: GCA_016234065.1. GTDB lineage: Archaea > Nanobdellota > Nanobdellia > Pacearchaeales > GW2011-AR1 > JAGVWT01. The sequence goes on along the minus strand of JACQLJ010000037.1, from coordinate 2,940 downwards.
AATTTTAATGCTTCAACATATTGTTCCTTTGAATAGTACTTTCTCATATTTAAGAAGAGGTATCACCTTATATATAAATATTTTGGTTTGCCACCATAACCAATTACTAATGCCTTTCTCATTTTATTTCCTTTTTAATAACATTTCTTTTATTTGTTTTTTTGTTAATTTTTCAGCTTTCTTTTTTTAGTTTTTCATCTCTTTCTTCTATTATCTCCACAAATATATTATCATAAAACATATCTCCCTCTTCTATCAAACTGGTATCACCTTCAGCCATCTTATCAAAAAACCAGTCAAATCCTTTTTCTTTTAAATATTGCTGAACATAAATCTCATCTTCATCTAAATCATCATTCCTTTTCAGCCACCCATCTTTGCCATCATCCATAATATAATTCCATTCTCCTCTTATTGCTTCATATTTTTTAGTTCCATGTTCTTTGAGTTTTGCTTTTGTTACCATTTTATTTTACCAGCAATATTCCTTCCTCAATAAATTTATTTATGATGAAAACATCCACAATCTATCCTATTACCATCATGTATTCCTTCATTGCAGATGCAAACATCTTTAGCAATTTCAATTCGCCTGTCTATTATACTGATTAAAATATCCTTTTCTCTTGCTCTTTCTTTTATTAATCTCTGATCCTCAAGATAATTCTCATATAAGCCTGCTCCCGATTCTATTTCATCTGTTGTATCGCTCATTTTTGCCTCCTATAAATCAATTTTGATACCTTTCTTTCTAAACTCATAATTCGTATAGCAAGGATACTCCACTTTTCAAAGTGGAGAGGAATTGCCATCCTCCAATACCACTGGACATCCCTGCGTAAGCTTTATAAAGGATGCCCTCTCTTCTATCAATATGAAGTCGGTTGCCACCATTAAGCTCAAAATCAAGCATAATAAACTGCTTCTTGAAACTATGGGCCAATACTCCAAAGCTGTCCAATACATTGCCGACAAAGCGCTTGGCTATGGCATATGCAACAGATACAGGCTTCACCACTTGGTTTATTACCAAACGAGGGAGCATTTCAAACTGCCTTCCCAATTCACGATAAATGCCATTAGAGTTGCTTCGCAAACTCTTAAATCCGTCAAAACCAACAAAGGTTCTCATCCAAGATTCAAGGAGATGATGCCTCTTGCCTTTGACAAGAGGAACTCCACTTGGCATGGAGATAAAATCAGATTGGCTACTCTGCAAAAGCCAATCACTATTGACTTGAACATTCCAGAATACTACTGGAAATACCTTGACTGGAATTACCAGACTGCATTGCTTGTCAAGGACAAGCAAAGAATGTTCCTCCACATTACCCTTTCCAGAGACATCAATATCGACAAGATTTCTAACCGACTTCAAGTTGGTGTTGATGCCGGAATAAACCATGTTGCTGTGACAAGCAACAGGCGGTTCTTTAGCGGTAAGAAGATTAAGTCTTACCGCATCAAATTCAAGCGCTTGAGGGCAAGGCTCCAAAGCAAAGGCACTCGTTCTGCCCAGAAAAGGCTCAAAGCAATTTCTGGCAGGGAGAGACGTTTCAAGGCTTACTGGAATCATGTCATAAGCAAACAGATTGTCAGCAATTGTTCCGCCGGAACAATTGTTTTGGAAAACCTTAAGGATATACGAAAGCAAAGGCTCGGCAAGAGGATGAACTTCTGGCTCAATGGCTGGAGTTTCTTCCAGTTGCAGAACTTCATCACCTACAAAGCGAATAGGGTTGGAATTAACGTGGTTAAGATTAGCCCTTACCTTACTTCCCAAACCTGCAGCAAGTGCGGTTCTCTCGGCTTTCGTTCCAAAGGATTTTTTGTTTGCCATGATTGCAATTATTCTCTCAACGCTGACTTAAACGCAAGCTATAATCTTGCTAAACACCACAGCATGACTGATGGTGTTTTGGGTTCTGTAACAAATCCGCACATTCAAAGTGATGAACACAAAGCCATTTCTGGAATTGCGTGCAAACTTATGGATAATCAATCCAAAAGCGTAAAGCCCCACATTTTAATGTGAGGGATAGCTTTTGGCTATTTGAATGTTACTTAAAATAACATAAGCAAAATAGTCAGGAATTAGTATGCCTTTCCACTTGGAGTCATCCTGCATCAAAATGTCTTTAATTTGTTTTAAAGATACATTATCTTTATTGGCAATTTCTGTTAACTGCCTTATTTGTGATTCATTCAGCAAGTTTCCCAGTTCCGCTGTTTTGTATTCTGCCATATTATCTTATTTTATTAACAATATCTCTTCTTTAATAAATTTTTTCTCTGAAAAAAGGTCAGGCTCCACCCTTTGCCCTTTGCAATCCCCGCAGGTTTGGTTTATCTGTCCCCACCCATCACACGTTGGGCAATCAATTTCCTCGTATCCTTTTCCATCACAACCCTCACATAAAGTAGTATTTTCATGCTCATAAATCTCATATACTTCCACATCATGAAATCCGTTGCCATCAACTATTCTTGAGCATTCCCCGCAGCTGCCAAACATACACCTATATATATTTCTTGATTTAAATTCTTTTATTGCTTCCATTTTATCTTGACATTTTTATATCCTGTTTTCCAATTGATCTTCGCAGCTCATTAATAAGCGGCTCTACTTTGGATTCATCCCACGCTATCCACTTCTCGCCGTCAGGACCCTTTGTTTCCGTAGTCTCATTTATTGCCCTAATCAAATCATCTATCAATCCTGGCCTCATTTTTCCAGCATGATTCTCCTCATAGAATACCCATCTTAACATGCTTCCTAAATTAAAGCAAAAATGGTAATCTGCGCATTCAATAGCGTCCATTATTTTTTCTTTTCTGTCTTTATTCATTTTAGTTTATCTTCCACAAATCTAAACTTATTTGTCAAATGTAAATCATCTATCAAAATACCACTTTTTTCAAGAGCCCTTATGATATGCC
>JACQLJ010000035.1 GCA_016234065.1 Candidatus Pacearchaeota archaeon | reverse complement strand
TGATTTAAAAGATTATGAAATAACAATGGAGGCCACACACCATGGGCCTCTTATTGACAGGCCTTGTGTTTTTGTTGAAATTGGTTCAACTGAAACAGAATATAATGACAGGCGAGCTGGTTTTATTTTGGCGAAGACAATTTCTGATACTATTTTTTCATTAAAAGAAAATCCATACAACGAAGTTGCAATAGCCATTGGGGGTCCTCATTACTGCCCCAACTTTAATAAAATCCAGGCAAAGTCAAACATTGCAATTTCACATGTTATCCCCTCTTACTCCTTTCCATTGACAGAGGAAATGATAAAGGAAGCAATTTCTAAGACAGAAGAGGAAGTTGACTTGGCTGTTTTGGATTGGAAAGGGCTTGGAACCTCAGAGCAAAGAAAACAAATTCTTGGTATTTTAGACAAACTTTACATTAGATACGAAAGAACTTCTGATGTTGGAAAATAATATTAATTTATACAAATTCTTAAAAATAGAGTAGATTATTTTGAGTGATTAAAATGGCGTTGGATGATTTTTCAGCATTAAGAGGAATGGTTTATAGCGGGAGAGCAATAACAATCGGCATGACTTCTCAAGGGAATCCTTTTGTTGGATATACATTAACTGCAAGGGATGAACAGAATCAGCGCAGAATTTTGGGCTATAATAGAGATTCAGTGAAGGTTAAATCTTTGCCTGGAGAAAAAGAAGATAATCCGTTGCATTTCTATCCTGCAATTGTTTTTGTAAAAGATAAAATTGTTGCAAGCAATGGAGCTCAAACAGAATTATTAATTCAGCGCTCAAAACATCTTAGTTATCCACCATATGCTGTTTTGGAAACAGCGATGGACAATCCTTTTATTAAAAATTTTGATGGTCAAGAGTTTGACATTACATCTTATGAACCAGATTCACCAAATTTCACTCCAAGAATAAGTGCTTGCCTAGACAGAAATAGTGGCGCATTCCATATCGTAAGAAGAACAGAATTATCAAATGGAAGAGAAGTTAACCAATTTTCATTTCAGTTAATTCCAGGAAGAACAAAAACAATAACAACTTATCAAGGGGGAAATGAAAGCCCACTAGTGTCTTTTAAAAGAGGGTTACTTGAAGGAAGAGTTTCTTCATCTAGCGTAGGAGAGATAACTGATTCACTTTTTGATTCAATTAATCATGTAAATCCTCAAGATGGAAGAAATTATGCAATCGCATCTGCGGTTGTAATGAAGGGAGTTAATGGGTTTGATTTCTCTGTTAAAAACAGATTTTGAAATACTTTTTGCAAGTTTTAAATAATGCATTTTCCAATATAATTTATGGTAAAGAGGTTATATTATTCTATCGCGATATTGATGGGAACAATTATCGGCGCAGGGTTTTTGGGAATTCCTTACGTTGTGATGAAGTCAGGTTTTTTGATAGGACTTATTGAAATGATTTTTATCAGCACTGCTTTGTGTTTTTTTATGATTTATCTCGGGAAATTAGTTATAAGGACTAAAGGAAATCACCAACTCGCCGGCTACGCTGAAATTTACATAGGGAAAAAAGGAAAATGGATAATGTTTCTGGCTTTTGTTTTTAGCATGTATGCCACGATTTTGGCTTATCTCGTCGGAGAAGGGCAGTCGCTCAGTTTTCTTTTTTACAATAATTTAAGTTATGAATTGTATTTTGGAATATTTGTCTGGTTTTTCCTTTCACTATTGACTTATTACGGGTTGAAGGCATTGCAAAAAGAGGAATTGCTTGGAATCGGACTTGTTATGATCTTGGTTCTTTCAATAATTGTTTTTTATGGGTGGAGAATTGATTTTCAAAATCTTTCCACCTTTTATCTTGATAGTTTGTTTACTCCGATAGGGGTCATACTATTTGCTTTTCTCGGGTTTTCGTCTGTTCCTCTGCTAAAAAGAATAACTAAAGATGATGGTAAAATCATGACACGTTCAATAATAATTTCTCATGTTGTTGTTTTTATCCTGTATTTGGTTTTTACAGTGATTGTCTTGGGTTATAGCGGTGACAAAACCCCGGAGGTTGCAACAATTGCTTTAGGTAAGGTTTTTGTTTTGCTTGGAATAATGACAATGTTCAATTCTTATTTTGGTTCTTCAATAATTTTAAGAGACACTTGGGAGTTTGATTGGAAAATTTCTAAAAACCTCGCTTGGTTTCTGACAATAGTTCCACCTCTAATTTTATTTTTATTTGTCCATTATTACGAATTCAACAGTTTTACAAAAATCATAAACGTTGGCGCATGGATTTCAGGGGTTTTTACAGGTGTTCTTTTATTATGTATTTTTTTCAAATCAAGGAAAATCCTTTTCAGAAAAACAAAGTAATCATTTAGAAAAAATCTGAATTGTTTTTCTTATTTCTTCAGGAATTCCTTTTATGCAATCATATTTTTTGATTTCTTCTTCATTCACCCATGCATAGTCAGTGAATGCTCCTGGTTCTGGCTTTACCTCACCGCTTTTGTATTTGGTTGCAAACTTCACAAGAATTACAGGAATTTCATCAGGGCGAATGAATGCAACGCTGTTGATATAGATAAAATCACCATGGACTTCAATTCCTGCTTCTTCTCTGGCCTCCCTTTTCAACAATTCTTCTACTGCGTTTTCGTAATCCAAGATGTCGCCGTTTATTCTTGTCGGTTTGTCAATAGGCAGATCTTTCCATTCAAGTTTTCCTCCCGGAACAGCGAATTTGTTTGGATGCGCTATTTCTCTTGGATGTCTCTTTAAAATAAGGCATCTCCCATCACTTTCCCTGTATACAACGAGATTTGCCACAATGTAAAATAATTTTTCCTTCTTTGCATTATCAATGCTTATTTTTTTAGCAGGCATTTTTATTTGGAAAATATTTTATATAAAACAAAAAAAGCAGTTATTAAAAAAACTATTATAAAAAACCATATGGGTCTTCTGAAATTTTTTCTATATGCTTTTTTTGATAAGGAATACATTCCTGGTAAAACATCAATTAGTCCTAAAGTGATTATAATTCCAAATAAAACCAAAGCGGCAAAAATCTGAATCATATTTAGTTCCTGTAAAAGATAGTAAAGAACTACTCCTCCTGCGATTAAAAGAATAACAGAAGCGGTTTTCCTATGCTTGTATAGTGGTTTTACAAAATAATTATATGATAAATTTCTTTTACTAATTAGGAGAAAGATTTTGATGAATCCAAAAACAACAAAAATAAGTGAAATTATTTCAAGAGGTGTTAAAGTCATTTAAATCAATTAATATCTGTTCTTAAATAACTTATTATCCAAAGCCCACTTTCCAGGACCATAGAACAGGATAAGCAAGAATGCCACTAAGTAGAACAACGCCAATTCTCCTCTATTCACTATCGGAACCCATGATTGTGATGCATGCACAAGCAAATATGCTCCAATCATATTACAAACAGACAAAAATGCCGCGAATCTTGTTAACAATCCTATAGCAATTAAAATTCCTCCAAAGAATTCAATTAACCCTGCAATAACAAGCAAACTTGAAAAGTTAAAAGCAAAAAGATTCATTACGTCTAATTGTGTTCCTCCAAAGAGTCCAAATAGTTTTTGCGCTCCATGCTGAAAGAACAACAAAGCAACTGTGATTCTGAAGATTGAATAAACGCTAGATTTGTTTTTGTCTAGAAAATTTTGAAGGTGTTTTAAATTCATTTTAATTATATAAAAATAATAGGGCGTTTATAAATTTATTTAGCGGATAAATAAGCATGTTTTTAATCTGTATTCCTTTGTAGTCAGATGAAAATAAAATCAAGCCCATGGATTTTCATTTTTTTTGTGTTTTCTTTAATAGTTTATGTTGCCTTAAGCATTTACACAATTGATTTTTTAAAAATAACTGATTTCAAATTAAAAGCAGTGACCTGGATTATAGGGCTTATAGTTTACATGGAAGTCAACTATTTTTTAGTTAAATATTTCTTTTGGAGGTAAATTATCGGTTGAAAAAATTTATAAAAATTCTTATGTCTTTCTTTTTCATTGAGTCCAAAAAGGTTTTATACTCTTCGCGGGTCATTGCTTTTTCATAACCGCCGCCATGAATTTTTTCTAAGTGTTTGTAAAAAAAATCAGCCATTTTTTTTGCGGCTTTCCAACTGCCCAAATCATAACAATAAACAACGCTTTCCAAAACCCACTGCTTTCTTAATTCACCTGAAATTTTTCCTGCTTGTCCATCTGCCTGCGCCTCAAGTTTTCTTGACAACTCATCATTTCTGATTGAATCAAGAAATTCTTTTGGATTTCTTGCCGCCTGCCTTACATGTTCTATTTCGTGCTCTACAATAGGAATTAATCCTGGCATAGAAAGAAATTCAAGCCGCGCTTTATTGAAAAAAATCATCATTTCAAATCCTTGTTTTTCTGTCGCTGCTATTAAATTTGTAGAACTCCAAGAACCATTTTCAAAAGGCAATATTTCTCTTTTTGATAAAAATCTTGAGGCAGTAACGAAGAGCTTCCATCCTTTGGGAATTTTGAAAGAATCAATCAATTTCTTGAGGTTTTCTTCATGATTCTTTTTATTGTTGCTCCAAAATTCCTTTCTGTTTTCTTTAAGCTTTCTTCGCGATTCAGCAATGAGATGAGAAAAATCTTTCATAAATCCAAAAGCTTTTTTCGTATAAATAGCTTTTTGTTTGCAAAGCGCCCCAACCAGGAATCGGACCTGGATGCCCGTGAAGGCCAAGATTTCCAATCTTGCGCAGTACCATTGTGCCATTGGGGCCTGTGAAACTAATCGCATAAATGCTTTTAAAAATATTGGGAAATTTATTATATAATTAATTCGGATACTTTTCAGATTCTTCAGCTCATCACTTAACTTTAAATATCATTCAAATTATGATTAATTATTCAAATGTTGGAAATAGAGCCCCAAGTCATTGAATAAAACGACGAAGGCACACTATTTCTTTAGTTTAGTTTTATATATGGAAAATTTTAAGAAATTGGGCTTGAGTAAAGATATCTTAGGCCTTTTACAGAAATCTGGATTGGAGAATCCAACTGAAATACAGGAAAAGGCAATTCCCCTAGTGCTAGCTGGAAAGGATGTAATCGGGGGCTCGTATACAGGCAGCGGAAAGACCCTTGCATTCGGAACAGGAATCATAGAAAAAACCCAGCCAAGAAGAGGATTGCAGGCGTTGATATTGACTCCGACGAGAGAACTTGCAGAACAGATTGGAAAGGTCTTGAAAACATTTTCGCATTACAAAAAACTACATGTCGCTGTAGTTTATGGAGGAGTTGCTATGGGGCCGCAAGTAAGCGCATTGAAAGATGCTGAGGTTGTCGTTGCTACGCCAGGAAGAATTCTTGATCACATGCAAAGAAAAAGTGTGGATTTTTCATACTTGAAAATCTTGGTTTTGGATGAGGCAGACAGGATGCTTGACATGGGTTTCATTCAGGATGTTGAAAAAATAATCAGTCAAACCCCGAAAGATAGGCAGACATTGTTATTCTCTGCCACAATTTCTTCAGACATAGAACATATCGCAAAAAAGCACATGAGAAACCCTGAAAATGTTTTTGTTCAGTCATATGTTGATCCAACTAAACTAAAACAGATTTTCTATGATGTTCCGAAAGAGGTAAAATTCTCGTTGTTAGTTCATTTATTGAAACAGGAAAGAGAAGGGTTGGTTATGGTATTCTGCAATACAAGGCATAATACAGATTTCGTCGCTGAAAATCTCAAAAGATTGGGAATACATACTCTGCCAATTCATGGAGGATTAACACAGGGCAAGAGAAATCAAATTATGGAAATGTTCCACGGAAAAGAGGTCTATGTTCTTGTTTGCACAGACATTGCTGCACGTGGTTTGGATATAAAGGGGGTTTCACATGTTTACAATTACGACATTCCTGCGACAAGCAAGGATTACATTCACAGAATTGGAAGAACTGCTCGTGCAGGAAAGGAAGGAATCGCAATTAATTTGGTTTCTGAAAGGGATTATGAAAATTTCAACGAGGTTTTAAGGGACGAGTCATTAAAGATAGATGAGGAAAAGCTTCCTGAAATAGAAAGAGTTGCAATAAAAGTCAGCGGTTTTCAGAGACAAAATAGAAGAAGTTCTCCATACAGGGATCAACGACACGAGCGAAGGGCTCCTGGGAGAAATAATTACAGAGACAGAAATGAAGAAAGAAGTTCTGATAGATATGGTGGAGAAAGAAAAATCTATGGGCATAGGTGGGAAGGAGGTCATAAAAGAAATGTTGCAAGTCATCAAAGTTACGGAAGAAATGAAAGAGGATATGGAGATAGGCAACAAAAAAGATTTGGGAGAAGAGATGACTTTCAGCACGGAAAAAGGAGAAGACCTTTTAATCAAAGAAGAAGATACTAAATTATGTTGGAGAGCAAAGATAATACTCCGTATGCAATAAGCCATAATGCAACAGCAAGATTCAGTGACTTTGGCCATATCAAAATAATAAAGCCCGCAATCAATGCAAGTATTGCTGGAATTACTAATGTGATAACCACCATAAATTTAGATGTCTTTAAATTTTATATATTTTTCCATTCTGCGCGGCTACTTAAAAGAGTTACTGAATAAAAATTAATTTATCTTTCCTGCGTTCCATTCCCTTAGAATTTTTCTGGCTGTTTTTTCAGAATCAATTTCTCCTTTTTTCTTAAGCATGTTCCATTTTCTTCCTAGTTTTTCTAATAAAATTTCTACATCGCCTCTTTCAAAAATGCCATAATGTTTTTCCAGTTTTCTTGGATTTAACTTCATTATTTCATGCACAACCATATCTGGGTCTTTTACATTGTCTGGACTCTTGATTCCTAGCATTCCATGTTTCTTTTGATCTTCTCCAAATAGGTTTTCATTCATCGGAATTATTCCGGGAGCATCCAATAACAGAATTCCTTTTGCAAGCCGGATTTTCCTAAGGCCTTTTGTGAATCCCGGTTCTGAAGACACAGGTGCCGCATCTGTTCTTGCGAGGACATTCAGCAAGGAGCTTTTTCCAGTATTTGGATATCCAATGACTCCGACGTGGACTCTACCATAGTTCTTGACTTTGCTTGCCAAAATTTTAATTCTTTCTCTAAGTTTTTTTATTCCGTTCTTTGTTTTTGTTGAGACAAAAATCGGATTTGACAATCCTTCCATATTTGGTTTTTTATTAGACAGCAAGTCCGATTTGTTAACTACATGAATCAAGACCTTTCCTTGTTTTTTTACTTCATCTTCCATTTCAGGAATTCTTGATTCTTTTATGAATCTTGCATCTAGAATTTCAAGGACTATGTCTGAAATTCTGATTACTTCTTCTGCCTGTTTTGAATAAGATGTTTTGTGCCTATTGTGTATGTTTCCTTCTTTCGTTCTCATAAACAGAAGAATAGAAAATGGTTTTTATTGCTTTGTGAGAAATATAAGCACCAACCGGAATTCAAACCTGAAAACAACCTCGCGGTTTTTTTCTATTTTCCCTTTTCGTTTAAACTTTTTTGTCCGACATCGCATGGCTTTTCAGCCATGGAACGCCCCAACCGGGAGTCGAACCCGGATCACCAGCGTTCTGCGCATTTTCTTCTTTTTGCAAAGGAGATGTCGTAAGAAGAACCTTGGTTCTTTTTACTGCGCGACAGGCTAGTGTCATAGCCGT
>JACQLJ010000039.1 GCA_016234065.1 Candidatus Pacearchaeota archaeon | reverse complement strand
TCTGCGACAGATGTTGCGGTTATGATTCTAAGGATTGATGATGTCATTGCCTCTTCAGGAAATAAGAAAGATTCAAAATCCCCGAGCGCTTCAATGCTTGGAGATGATTATTAGGACTTTGTAAGTCCCGCCCTACTCGTGCCCTGACTTTAATATAACAAAAAATTGCCAAAGTCAAAGCACTCGCCCACTAAGTTAATGTTGCTAAATCCATATAATTAATATTAACTCTAATTGGTTTTACTGAATAAAAATCTTTTAAACTTTAATTCTTCTTAAATTATAGGACTTTCAGTGGTTGCGGGATTCATATATGGATGCTGGATTCGTAAAAACCCGCTGGAGGTTTTTACTGCGCGGTTAATTTAATGGTAGAATAGGACGTTGCCAATGCCCAACTTTCTTAGAAAGAAAGTTCGGCGCTCAAAGAAATCAGATAAGTAAAATCTGACAAAAAGAGCAAAGCGAAAACGTTCAAACGCGGGTTCGATTCCCGCATCGCGCATAACTAATTTTTGTTAAAATAAAAAATTAGAAATCCTAATCCAAACCAAGGAACACTATCTGTAATTAAATGAATTAAATCTTCTGTTTTAACCGAACCAACTATTATCATTGTTATGGCATTGACTATAAATCCCCAAGCAGTAAATTTTATGAAAGTAATATTTTTCTCTGGGTTTTTTGATGCTTTCCACAAGAATATTCCCCAAACAAGATAAATTCCTAGAAACATTAATTCATAATCCCACTGATAAGGGTATCTTATCAACAAATTTCCTAGAAATGTTCCAACTTGAAGAAAGTTTTTACCAAAATCTGAAACAACCAAGAAAAATAAAGGAATAAAATACAATAAAAACAATGAAGAAATCTTTAAAATAATTTTTAGATACTTTTCTTTTTCCATTATTATATTAATCTTTTTTAGGTTTATAATTTATTTAATCATTTTTCAAAACAGACATTGCAGTTTTTTGGAATATTCTTGTCGTGGCTTTTGTGCAAATCGCAGACCACTTTCTTTTCCCTGAACTTTATGCACAAGTCATATATTGCTCTTACAACATTCTTGCTTTTTTTCATAACTTCTCCAACGGCCTTTTCAATTTCAGCCATTTCTTTTTTTGAGAATTTTACCTCGTTCCCTCTTTTTGAATTAAGATATTGTGAAATCGCCGCTTCTGTTATTCCCAAAATTTCAGCGGCTCGTTTTTGGCTTGAATTATATTTCTCAATGAAAATTCTTGCAAATTCCCTTCTTAAAGCAGGAATAAGATACCAGACCTCAATTTCCTGCGGCATTGTTTTTGACATGAAAACTCTAATAAGATTTAGTATTTAAGATTTTAGAATTATATTTGTCCAGTTTGAACAAACTTCTTCATTGCTTGTTCCAGGATTACTTGTGGCGCAAAACCTTTTCTGCTGCACGCTTTGACAAATTCGTCGTAAATTGCTTGGCTTACATTATAGTCAAGTTTTCTTTTCCTTGCGTCCGGCGGTGTTGCTGCCATAACAGATAAAGAAGGAAGGGATTTATAAAAGTTAGGATAAGAAAAGAATATATGCCTTCTTTACAAATAACCTATAAATTTCTTAACAATAGTTAACTTTAAAATTCTCCTGTTTTTATAATTTCCATGGGAGCAATAACCAGCGAAACATTCAATCATAAAAATCCTGAAAGATTGAAATTTAAAGCAGAGCCCGGAATCAATGAAGAATTAGTTAGGATTATATCTCAAGATAAAAACGAGCCGGAATGGATGCTGAAAAAACGCCTGAACGCATTCAGAGTATTCCAAGAAAAGGAGATGCCAAATTGGGGTCCTGACTTGTCGGCATTGAATCTGGATGAAATTTATTTCTACATGAAGCCAGATGCAAAAAAGAATTCAAAATCATGGAAAGACGTTCCTGAAGATATTAGAAAAACATATGAACTTCTAGGAATTCCTGAGGCAGAACGGAGCGCTTTGGCAGGAGTTGGAGCGCAATATGAATCAGAAGTTGTTTATCATAATCTGAAAAAAGATCTCGCTGAAAAAGGTGTTGTCTTTCTAGACATGGACGTTGCTCTCAAGGAATATCCAGAATTAGTCAAAAAATACTTCATGACAAATTGTGTTTCTCCGACGCTGCACAAATTCGCAGCATTGCATTGCAGCGTTTGGAGCGGCGGAACTTTTATTTACATTCCAAAAGGAGTCAAGGTAGAGTTGCCATTGCAGGCATATTTCAGAATGAATGCAAAAAGCGGCGGTCAGTTTGAACACACATTAATCATTGCAGATGAAAATTCAGAAATTCATTATATTGAAGGATGCTCAGCGCCGAGATATTCTGAAAATTCACTTCACGCCGGATGCGTTGAAATTCATGTTTTGAAAAATGCAAAGGTCCGTTACAGCAGCATTGAAAACTGGAGCAAAAATACTTTCAATTTAAACACGAAAAGAGCTGTTGTTTATGAAAATGGAATTATGGAATGGGTAAATGGCAACATGGGAAGTAATATTACAATGCTTTATCCTTGCTCTGTCCTAATAGGTAAGAACTCAAAAACAGAATATATAGGAGTTGCTTTTGCAGGAAAAGGGCAATACCAAGACACAGGATGCAAAGTATATCATTTGGCTGAGAACACAAGTTCAAAAGTAATTAGCAAAGGAATAAGCAAAAATTCCGGCACGACATCTTACAGGGGATTGGTAAGCATAAAAAAAGGAGCAATAAACTCAAAGTCAAGCGTAAGATGTGATGGACTAATGCTTGATAACCAAAGCAAAGCACTTACTTTGCCAGCAATGGAAGTTGCAGAAAGCCAAGTCCAGGTTTCACATGAAGCTGTTGTTGGAAAAATTCAGGAAGAGCAATTATTCTATCTTATGTCAAGAGGATTATCAGAACAAGAAGCGACAAAAATGATTGTTCTTGGATTCATTGAGCCAGTTGTAAAAGAGTTGCCGTTGGAATATGCAGTAGAATTAAATCGTCTGATTGAATTGGAAATTGAGAATTCAGTGATTTAATATGGAAAAAGAAAGAATCAAAATGTTTGAACAAGTAAGAGACATTCCATATTATATTTCTGTTGGAAAAGAAAAAGGTTTTGATTGTTCGGTAAAAGCTGAGATGCTAAAAAAGTTATTGGATTTGAAGTCGAGGTCAATAATATGTGAATTTAGGTGGGAAGATTTAAAATTACCAAAAGAAATATTGGAGATATACCATGAAAATCCAGAATACCACGAGTTTTTAGAGGTTTATATTCCTGAAAAGCAAAAATTTGTTATTGTTGATCCAACTTGGGATAATAGGTTGAAATCAATTCTGCCAATAAATGAATGGGATGGTCTAAATAATACAAGAATCGCCGTTCCAGCAAAAAAGATTTATTCACCAGAGGAAAGTGAAAAAAAAATACAAAAAATGAATAATCCTGAAGAAACCTAGAAATATTTTAAGAAAAATAAAGAGTTTTTTGTAAAGTTAAATAATTATTTTAAAAATATTAGGGGCGAAGTAATATGAAATTAAATAATCAATCTGTTAAAAAATTAAGAAAAGATTTTCCCATATTTGAAAACCAAAAAGAACTTGTGTATTTGGATAGTGCTTCAACAACTCAAAAACCAAAACAAGTCATAAAATCAATAGTTGATTCCTATGAAACCACAAATGCAAATATCCATAGAGGGATTTACGACCTTAGCCAGAAAGCTACAAAAAAGTATGAAAATTCAAAAAAAATAATTGCAAAATTTATAAATACTTCAGAGAAAGAGATAATCTTTACAAAAAGCACCACAGAGTCAATTAATTTACTTGCTTATACCTTACCTTCAATTTTACAAAAAGAAAAAGATGAAATCGTATTGACAGAAATGGAGCATCACTCAAATTTGGTTCCTTGGCAACAGCTTGCAAAAAGAAATGACATGAAACTGAAGTTCATAAAAATCAAAGAAGATTTTACTTTAGATTTGGAAGATGCAAAAAATAAAATAACAGAAAAAACAGCAATAGTATCTCTAACACATATATCAAATACGCTTGGAGCAATAAATCCTGTAAGAGAAATCTTTAAACTAGCAAAAAAGAACAACTCAATAACTGTTCTTGATGCTGCCCAGTCAATTGCTCATATGAAGGTTGATGTTAAGAAAATTGATTGCGACTTTTTGGTTTTTTCAGGACACAAAATTTATGCTCCGATGGGTATTGGTGTCCTCTATGGTAAAAAGGAATTACTGGAAAAACTTTCTCCATTCAATTTTGGAGGAGACATGATAAAATCCGTAACACTTGAGGGGTCAGAATGGAATACAATTCCAGAGAGGTTTGAAGCCGGAACACAAAATATAGAAGGAGCAATAGCTCTTGGAGAAGCAATAAAATATCTCGAGAAAATTGGAGTAAATGAAATAGGAAAATGGGAAAAAGAATTAACTGATTATTCAGCAAAGGAATTAAACCAAATAAAAGGAGTTAAAATATATCTTCCAAAAAAACATTCAGGAATTTTGTCATTTAATGTTGAAAATTTACCAACGCACGACGTTGCCTCAATGCTTGATGATTACGATATATGCATTAGAGCAGGACATCACTGCAACATGCCTTTGATGAAAAAACTCAGAATTTCAGGAACAGCCAGAATTAGTTTTGCGTTTTACAATACATTTGAAGATATTGACAAGTTTATTAAGGCAATTAAAGAAATAATGGGAAAAGTGAAATGAAACACAATGATTTGAACGAAAGAATGTATAAGGAGCACATCATGGAATTATACAAATCTCCGAACAACTTCGGCGAACTGAAAAATCCAACCCATAGACACACTGAATACAACTCATTTTGTGGCGATGAAGTTACAATAAATCTCCTTGTTAATAATGCAAAAATCAAAGATGCAAAATTCAGCGGAAGTGGTTGTGTTATCAGCACGGTTTCTTCTTCACTTTTAACTAATAAAATAAAAGGGATGAAAGTTGAGGAAATAAAAAAACTTTCAAAAGTAGATATGTTAAAACTACTGAAAATTAAGATAAATCCAGCAAGAATTAAATGCGTTCTCTTGCCTTTGGAAGCAGTAATGGGTGCTTTGAGATGATAAAAATAAAAGAATTGTATGTTGAAACAGAAAGCAAAGAAATACTAAAAGGAATTAATCTGGATTTGGAAAAAGGGAAAATTTATACTCTAATGGGGCCAAACGGAAGCGGGAAAAGCACCTTGGCGAATGTGATTATGGGAAATACTAAATATAAAGTTAAAGAAGGAAAAATATTTTTTGAAGAGAGAGATATAACAAACCTCCCAATAAATGAAAGAGCAAGAATGGGGATTTTTATGTCATTTCAATTTCCTGTTGAAATCCCGGGAGTTCCTACAAATGTTTTTTTAAGGCAGGCACATAATTCAGTCGCAGAAAAAAAGAAATCATTTCTTGAGTTTCAAAAAAAAGTTAGCGAAGAATCAAAATCCATTGGAATTAAGGACGAGTTGCTTGAAAGATATGTTAACGAGGGATTTTCAGGGGGCGAAAAGAAACTATCTGAAATCTTACAGATGTCTGTATTAAATCCAAAATTTATAATTCTTGATGAAATTGATTCTGGGCTTGATATTGACTTTTTGAAAAGGGTTTCTGAAAAAATAAGAAATTTTATGAACAAAGATAAAACGATATTAATAATAACCCATCACGCCAAGGTTTTGGACTACTTGGAAGTTGACAAGGTATTTATGATGCAAGAAGGAAAAATAATAAGAGAGGGTAAAAAAGAGTTAATCAAGGAAATTGGGCAAAGAGGGTTTAATTAAATGACAATAAATATTTTCGCCTCTCAAGTTCTTGAAAAGAAAATGCTGACTCCGTCAGTTGTTAATCTGAAATTTTCTTTGCCAGAAGATTTTGATTTTAAGCCAGGACAATATCTTTCAATTGCAAGAATTACAGCAGAAGGAAAAAAACTGCGAACACCTTATTCTATTGCCACAATTCCCGGAAATGGTTTTGGCGAATTCTGCATTAGGGTTGTTAATATTGGGAGATCATCAGAATATTTGAGTAAACTGGAAAAAGGGGATGAAATAGAACTCTTCGGTCCATTAGGAAAATTCACAATTCCTGATTCATCAAAAAACAAAGATCTAGTTTTTATTTCCGCTGGAACAGGAATAAGCGCATTTATCAGCATGATTCCTGCGCTTTTGAAAAGCGGATTCAAAAAGAAAATGATTCTGATTAAAGGATTCAAAAATGAAGATGATGTTTTATATGAAAAAGAATTTACAGAATTATCAAAGAAATATAAAAATTTCAAGTTTTATAACGTTTTAAGCCAGCCCAAAAATAACTTTGAAAATAAAGGATATGTTCAGGATTTTATAGGCAAATATACTTCAAAAGATTTTCAAGGAGATTTTTACATCTGCGGATTGAAAGAAATGATTTTCGGAGTTGTGAGTAAATTAAAATCTCAAGGAATCGCGGAAGATAGAATTTTCTTTGAGAAGTATGATTAAACCTTCTCCAACTTAATCAACCCAAGGATTATCATTAGTACAAATATTGTGATTGCCATGATGGGAAATGTTATGTAGTTGTAAGCCATGATTTCTCTTATAGCACAATCAACTCCTCCGTTTACACCACAAAAACTTGTCCCGAAAGTTTGAACAAAGAAATGATATATTGCAATCAACAATCCAACTATGCTTAATCCGATTGAATATTTTATCACATTTCTGTCTTTGTTCCATAAAGCAATTCCAAAAAGAACAATTTGTGAATAAATGAAAATTCTTTGATACCAACAAAGAACACAAACTTCATAATTTAAGATTTCTGAATAATATAAGCTTCCTAAAGTCGCAATCAAAACAACGAGAAATGCAAGGATAAAATAATAATTCTTTACAAATGAAAATACATCATCAATCATTGAACTTTGTTTTTTTATAACTTTCTTGTAAAATATGACAAATAAGAATAGCACAATCAAAATGTCAGCGACAAAAACTCCATTCTCCAAAATTTCCAGAATCATTTTTCAAATTTATATCCTTTTTCCTGCCACCCAGCCAGTCCGCCTTTGAAATGAGCAACATTTTTGTAACCCATGGACTCAAGCATTTTTCCTGCTGTAGGTGATGCACCGCACGTTGAGCTTGAACAATAAACAATTATCTCCTGTTTTTTATTAGGCAATTCTTTTTGTGCTCGTCCTCCAATCTCGCCTAAGGGGATATTTATAGCGGTGGGAATGTGTTGCAATTCAAAACTCTCTTTCGGCAAAACATCAACAATTATAAATTTACTTTTTGAATTAATTTTCTTTTTTAGTTCTGTTGCACTTATTGTTTTCATATTAAGTTATATAAAAAAAGATTAATTAAATGCTTCTATGACTTGCTGGAATGCGCTGAATGGAAGTGCACCGCCCACAAATACTCCTTCTTTTCCGTCGCTTGTCTTTACAATGCGAACTGCGCCCTGTGTTGCTGCCTCAATCTCTTCTATTGATGATTTATCTGTCAAGCCATTTTTGCTAATGACCATAAATCCCGGTGTTCCTTGAACTCCATCACTGATTCCGTCTGCTAAGTCCTTTTGCACTTCGCTGTTGAACTTTCCAGAATCCAAGCATGAGTCAATATTGTAACCTAGGTCTTTTGCCCATTTCTTTAAATCATTTGTTGAATAAGTAACTGTTTTTGTAACTTGCCCATTTGCACTTCCAGAGTCAAGAATATTTTGTTCAGAGAAAATCTTATCGTGATATTTGTAATAAGCCGCATCCCCTCCTTTATCCTTCACACACTCAGCTGCCTCAGCAGATGGCTCAGCCATAGGATGTATTGAACTTAGTGGGAAGTCCCTGTAGACAAATTTTACTTTTCCTGTGTCAATATATTCTGATTTTATTGAAACAAAAGTTGTTGCCCAGAATTGCCTGCAGAAAGGGCATTGATAATCGCTGAATTCAATTATTGTTATTGGAGCATTTTTATCTCCCAAAACCGCGTCGTTGTCTGCGCTTGCTTTAACAACAGAAGGAGCAGTAGTTCCGGGTGTTGTAGTTGGGTCATTAACTGCGTTTCCAACGCTAACATTTCCTACAAAGAAAAATAGCAATCCTATAACAACGATTCCAAGCAAAACAAACGTTGAATATTTCCACAAATCCTGCTTGTTTATTGTTATTGTTTCGTCATTCATTATATTTTTTATTTTTCAAGTTTTATAAACATTGTGTTTTAGTTGATTAATTTCCCGTTTTCATAAACCCGCATTTTTCTTTTCGCAAGTTCTTTGAAGAAATATTCCGTAGGCACAACTCCCTCAGGAGAGAAACTCCCTTTTTCTTTTATTAATCCTGCTTTTATCATCTGTGCAATTATGCTGCATGGCATTCCAGTGTCTATGTTCGTGTAATCATCTTCCCATCCACTCAGTGTATGGATTACACACTCCATTTTCACATGTTTGTTTTTCCCTTTTTCCCTTCCATAAACATCAACCCAAAGATTCTCTGTCTCTTTGTAACCGCTTGGAACTTTTATTTTCTTCAGAACTTCAGTAAGAAATTCTATCGGTTTTATTTTTGCGCCATGAAAGTCAATCGGTTCTTTACTTCCAAGCCCTAACTCAATCAGCATTTTTATTATGTCATATGAATGTTTTGGAAATCCAGCAAATGTCCTTGATTCTTTTAGCCCTTTGTCTCTGAAGTAATGGTAAAAAGTGTAACTTTCAGGATGCTTTTCATTGAAGCAGTTTTGCTTTCCGATTGCCTTTTGAGAGCACATTGTAATTGAATCCATCGGGTTTACATCTTTCAATTTCCCGTCGGTAATAATTGTTGCTTTTTCTGTGAATTCTTCTATGACACTTTGTATAGAGAAAGGAACAACAAATCTTTTCATGTTTGATTTCCAGTTGTATCCGCTGTTTGCCGTATGAATTGTGTCAAACTTTTCTGCTGTATATCTTAACATGACATTTCCTATTCCAGGAACAGAACCACAGCCCGTTATATGAATCAGGTTTTCTCTTTTCAATTCAGAATTCATCGCCAATTGCTTCTTTGTCATCCAGACATCAGAGCCAAGGTCAATTGAATTCACTCTTGCTTTGACGCACGCCTTAAGAACGTTGAGGTTCCATATTTTTTCCACGCAATTTACTACAATATTTGCTCCTGATTTTTTTATTACGCTTTCCATTTGTGACACGCTGCGAGCATCTATAAAATTAAATCCTGTTTTCTTGCTGTATTTTTTAAGCAAATCTTCAACTCTTGATTTGTCTCTTCCGCATATCAACACTGAATATCCATTCATCACTAAATCTTTTGTTACAATCTTTCCCTGCAAGCCAGTCGCGCCGAAAACAGCAAAATCATATTTCATCTCTTTTTATTATAATGGATTTCTGATTTAAAAATCTCACCCATCGTTGGAAAAAATCACCTTAGTTTACATTTGCGCTTAGGAAAGCCCACCAAGGGACTTTAGCAGAAATCACTTCCCCGGTTCCAGCGTCAACATTTGCTTCAACATTCATTTTCGCCTTGAAAAGTCCAAGTATCCTAACTTGTTTTTGGGACTTAACTTCATAAGCAACTTTTGCATTTCCGGTTTCCCTCAGTTTAATCGTGCAATTATCTTCTGGATTGCATGCATGAATTTTTATTTTTAAAATTGCTATTTCACTTGCTCTGTCAGGCATAATTTTAATTTCTGATTCCTTGCCATTGCTCAAATGTGCTTTAAACTTTGTTTCGCTGTTTGTTCTTTCTGTAGTTATATTAAGTTCTGTCTGCGCAGAAACGCCGTTTGATCTTAACTCTCTCAAATTTGAACTCAAAATTTTTACACTAAGTGATTGTCCTAAAGGGCCTACATAAGTTCCTTCTTTTAATTCAGCTTTCTTTACTGCAATCTGTCCGCTTAAGTCCGCTCCTATTCCTTGATTTGTTTGGCTATCAGAATCATTGTTTGAATCGCTTGCTTGTGCATCAGCATTTACATTTACTTCTGCCTCTGCTTCATGATAAAAAGTGCTAACCAAACCAAAAGCCAAAATTCCAATTACTAGTATAATAAATAATTTCATTAAAAAATAAAGGCGCCAAAGTATTTATGTTTTATTCTTATGAAAAAACGCCTCTGCCAGGAATTGAACCTGGATGCCAAAAGGCCGCGAGTTCGAATCGCGTGCAATACCATTATGCGACAGAGGCACAAGCCATGTCGCACACTTTCTTTTTAACCTTGTTGAAAGGGAAAGTTAGTATCTTAAGGGAAAGGTAGTGTAGGAAAACCGCAGGTTTTCAAACATATGCGACAGGCATTGAAATTAACACCACAAAACTTATAAAAATCTTTACAATTTGTTTTTATGCACGAACTCCCGAAACTGCCTTACGCTTATGATTCTCTTGAGCCCTATATTGACAAGGAAACAATGCAGATTCATCACGGAAAACATCATCAGACATATGTTGACAAATTAAATCAGGCCATTGTAGGACATCAAGAATTGCAAGATAGGCCTATTGAAGAGATTTTAAAAAATCTGAATTCTGTTTCAGAAAGCATCAGAGCCCAAGTGAGAAATTTCGGCGGAGGACATGCAAATCATTCTTTTTTTTGGACAATGCTGAAAAAAGATATTCAACCGAAAGGAGAAATCTTATCGGCAGTGAATAAGGATTTTGGAAATTATGAAAGTTTTGAACAGCAGTTTAAGACAGCAGCAGTCAGCCATTTCGGAAGCGGCTGGGCTTGGCTTATTTTGAATCCTTCAAGCAGAAAACTTGAAATCATGCAGACACATGACCAAGAGTCACCTTTGACATTAGGAAAGATTCCATTGCTCGTCGTTGATGTTTGGGAGCATGCTTATTACTTAAAATATCAAAACCGACGCCCAGAATATGTTGATGCTTTTATGAAAGTGATAAACTGGGAACAAGTCAATAAGAATTATTTGAAAGCGACGAAGATTTGATTAGTAAGTTTTAAATAATTGAATAATTAAATATCAATATGAAAGAATTTAATGTTATAATAGAAAAAGGAGAAGATGGGTGGTATGTAGCCAGTGTTCCAGAGATTCAAGGTTGCTACACCCAAGGAAAAACAATCCAGCAAGTATTAGAAAGAATCAAAGAAGCAATAGAAGTTTGCTTGGAATCTGATGGTAAGAATATTAATCCAATGAAATTCGTTGGAATTCAAAGAGTAGAAATATAAAAATGAAGCTCCCAAAGATTTCTGGAAAGGAGTTGTGCAAAATCTTGGAAAAGCTTGGCTTTGAAAAAATTTATGGAAAAGGAAGTCATATAAGATTTAAACATTTTGACGGGCGAAGAACTGTTGTTCCTGTTCATAGCAATGAGGATTTGGGTGTAGGGCTTTTGAGTGCGATATTAAAACAGATAAGGATGACACGAGAGGAATTTGAAAAATATTTATAATATTTGAAAGCGACGAAGATTTAATTTTATACAGAAAGATTAACAGCCAAACCTCTTGGATTGCCATATCTTAAATTATCATATTTGCCACATAAATGAGGGGAGTTACCTGTTACTTCTTCTTGATTTTCAGTTAATCCAATTAAACCACTATTGAGTGTTTGATTGTCTTCAAAGTGTTTCCTTAAACTTGGGTTTACTGGTTCAGCACCTTTTAGTATACCCAAAACTTCATCAAAATTAGTAGTAGGTTCATCATGTCTTACGCTATGTGCGTAGCTAGTTCCAGTGATACTTCTTCCAACTCCATATAATTGTTCGTTTGTCATAATTATAATCTAATTTTATTCTTTATAAATCTTACTATTATTAACTACTATAAAG
>JACQLJ010000038.1 GCA_016234065.1 Candidatus Pacearchaeota archaeon | reverse complement strand
ATGAGAAACTGGTGAAGCAAGTCAAGGAGAAGGGTATGAGTCCTAAGAGTGTGGAGTGGTTTACACAGTTCTTCAAGTGGGGTGCAGTGCCGCACGGCGGCTTTGCGATTGGTATAGAGAGATTAACACAGAATCTTTTAAACTTGTCTAATCCTGGAATAAAACTCAGAATCAGAAATAAATCCCCTATTAAATTCTTCTACTTCCCAAGGCAAACCATGTTTATCCATATCTCTCATAAATGGGTCTGGGTTTAATTGTTCGGGATTGAAAACTCCTCTTCCTCTCCATTCTCCAGTCATAATCATCTTTGCTCCAATTACTGCTGGAACAGCTGCAGTGTAGGAAATTCCTTGACTTCTTACTTCCTGATAGCATTTAGCATGATCACCAACGCTGTAAATATAAATTGACCTTGGATTTCCATTGAATGTTCCCATCATCACATTTCCTATTGCTGTCTTTCCAGTATAGCCACTTCCAAGTGTTTCTGGTTTTGGTAAGACCGAAGCCAACATTACAACCGGAGCAACATGTTTGCTGTCAAATATTTTTTTCTCAGGACTTAACAAACCTATCTTATCAAACATCTCCATAGTAGTTTTATCTTTCAACAATTCTCTTCCGCCAATTTTTTCAAGCATCTCTAAAGGTGAAACTTTGTTAGATGAAAATTCTATACCTTGTACCTTGTTAATTCCATATTTGCAAAAAGCCCTTAAAAAACTAATATATTTCGGTCCAAAAGTCATCCAGAATCTTCCTCTTTCAATTTCTGGAAAGTGCTCTCTCAAAGATTCCAGTTCTTCATGATAAAGCAAATATGCTTCATTTTCTCCAGCAACAGGGAAATCAAATTTGAAGTGAATGGCATCAGGGCTAATTATCGGCGCTGTTTCAACCCAGTCATCTCCTTTTGGCCTATCAAAATGTCTTGGTGGAAGAGTAATTTCTCTAATATTTATTTCTGGGTCAAAGTTAGTTGCAAATTCCTGTCCGTGATTTCCTGCATTGCAATCTAAAATATCCAAGAACTTGATTTCATCAAGAAAATGTTTTTTTGCATACGCAACATAAACACTCGTAACACCAGGATCAAAGCCGCATCCTAACAACGCCATTAATCCTTTTTCTTTAAACCTGTCTTGATATGCCCATTGTCCTTTGTAACTAAATCCAGGTTTATTTCTAACTTCCGGAGTTGCTGTATCAATGTAATGAACTCCTGTTTCCAAACAAGCATCCATTATAGGGAAATTTTGATAAGGAAGAGCGACATGAATCAAAGTATCTGGTTTAGGACTCATTCTATTAATTAGCTGAACTAACTCACCAGTATCTTCTGCGTTGACTTGTGCTATTTCAATATCTTTGCCTTGCAAATATTCTATTTCTTCTTGAATTTTTCTGGGCTTTTCAAGGGTTCTGCTAGCAAGAGTTATATTCTGAAAAACTTGCGGAATCTGCGCACATTTATGGGCTGCAACTCTTCCTGATGCTCCTCCGCCAACGATAAGAACACTTCTATTGCTCATTTTTTTTACCTATTTTATTGAGAGTATAAAAATATATTTTTAAGCTTTGTTGTTATTTTTTATCTATTTTAACAGAAAAACAAAAACTATTTTCTTATTTTGTAATGTAGTTTATACTCTTTGGCTTTAAAAAACTCTTTTGCGAACTCGGCAACTTCAGCAGGATTATAATAACTGCACGAAAACACATCAAGGAAAACATTGTTTGTCTGATTCACAAAGTGTCCTGAAATCAAAGAAGTTTCAATCAATTGGGTCATTGAGAATCCAGAAACCTTTGGGTCATCGCCAAAATCAACAACAACACATTCGCCGAAGCGCTTCATCTTTATTTTATCACAAAGCTTCGCAACGAATTCTTTTACTTTGTCGGCACTCCGAATAAAACCAGGGTCACAGGACTTCAAATCTATTCCAGCCCACAATCCCCAGTATTCACCCGATTTTGATAATTGTTTCAGCGCAATCAACTCATTTTTCATTACAAATATAATAAAATTCTATTTAAAAAACTATTCCCGAAATTCATTTTTCCAAAACATATATACTGCTTCTTGTGAAAAGTCGTAAAAATAAAAATAACTCAATAAATGCTTTTTCCTATTAATAAAATAACTAATATACCGACGCTGTTCATTATGAAACTTATTATCGCCAAGATATGAATTCTTATTGAGGTCAATCCTGCAAGCATGCTCACCCCAATCTCATCTGGCAAAGGCGAGGCAATCACAATTCCTGCTGCAGCGTATAATAGATAATTCTTTATTTTTGATAATGGCTTTGATGATAAAGAATTTGTTATTTCCCTCATTATCTTTGTTTTCTCTATTTTCTTGAACTCGTCCATAAAAGAAAAACGTATTATCTTAAATATTAACAAATCAGAAATTAAAGCACCCAATCCTCCGATTATGGAAGCAAGAAAAATATTTTCTGGACTTGCAGTAAGGAAAAAACCTATTGCAAAGGGAGTTGAAAACCCAAATGAAAAAAATAATCCTGCTATAAAAACTCCGATATAACTCAACTCCCCTAAATTTTTAACCAAACTTTGTATTGCTTCGTTGCTAAATAAAAAATAGGCAAATATTGAAAGTAAAATCAATAGAAGTAGTTTTGGGTACCTAAGCCGGAATAATCTCTGCATTTTTAATACAAGTTGTGAACTTTGAATAATCCTCCTTTTATTTAAAGATTTTTTAATTCTCCCTTTTTTATTCCTGTTTTAATAATCAAAAAATAAGTAACTTAGACCTTAAAGACCTTTTGTAAAAATTTAAAACTCAAAAAAGTAAATCAAGATTTCCAACTCCAGGGACGCCGGTGGCACGAACTCAGGAAAGAGATAAATAATGTATTTTGCTTCTTCTTTAATGAAAAAAACAAATTTCAGAAAAACTGAAACTGAAAACAAAACAATCGTCGTCGCTGGGAAAGACGCTGAAAGCAATGACTCCTTGATTGCACAGGTAGAAAAAGAAGAGTTTGTTTTTCACACAAAAAGCCCCGGAAGTCCTTTTGTCAACATAAAAGGAAAACCAAAACAAGGAGACATAAAATTTGCTGCTTTATTTTGCGCAAGATACAGCAGGGAGTGGAAAAAAAATAAAAAAGATATTGAAGTGCATTACTTTAAAGGGAAAGACATTTTCAAAAATAAAGATATGAAAACAGGAACATTCGGAGTAAAAAATTTCAAAAAGACCATATTAAAAAAAGCAGAAATAATCAAATTTGAAGTGTCTTCGGGAAAAAATGTTTAAACTCGCAAATATCCAAGTTGGAAAAAGTGGTGTTACTGAAAATTTCATCCAGACCTTGAAAAACCATTTCAAAAATCATGAGAATGTAAAAGTTTCTGTGTTAAAAAGCAGAACAAGAGACAAAGAGCAAATAAGAAAAATGTCAGATGAAATTTTGAACAAACTAGGGAAGAATTATACAGCGAGAGTTATTGGATTCACAATAGTAATAAAGAAATGGAGAAAACTCGTGAGAGAATAAAGACATAGAGATAATTTTATAAACTAACTTCATTCTTTGGTTTTAGGTTAAACGACTTTTAGAGTTGTTCTAACGCTGAAAAGCGTGCCTAAAACAAAATGGCAGTATATGATTTTGACCAGACAGAATATAATATAAAATTAGCTGAAGCGCTGAAAAAAATTCCTGAATTCAAAAAGCCAGATTGGGTTGATTTTGTGAAGTCATCTCCAAGCAAAGAAAGGCCTATTGAGGACGCTGATTTTTGGCATAAAAGAGCGGCGAGCATACTCAAGCAAATTTATAAAAATAAATTAGTCGGTGTAAATCGGCTAAGGACAAAATATGGGAGCAAGAAAAACCGCGGAGTAAGACCAGAGGAATTCAGAAAAGGCAGCGGAAAAATAATCCGTGTGATTCTGCAGCAATCAGACAAAGCGGGCTTCACTGAAATCTTCAAGCCACAGAGAAGCTCAAAAGCAAAATCAGGAAGAAGATTGACTGAGAAAGGAATTAAATTTATGGAAAGTATAAAGTAAAATGGGAATAAAAAATCAAGCCAAAAAAACAAAACTTGCCAAGTATTCCAGAAGGACAAGATGGGCGCCAATATGGACTATTATAAAAAAATTTGGCGCTGGAAAGAGAATTCATCCTTCTGTTATAACAAGACAGAGACATTCATGGAGAAGGACAAAACTTCACATTAAACCTAGAAGGCAGAGGAAATCACATTTCGGATAAAATCAAAATGACAAATCTTCAAAATAAAATCTGCGAGCAAATTTCATAATGGCTGAAGAAAAACAAGATAATTTTATTGAAAGAGAATACACTATTCCAATGAGAGAAAAGCTAAACAGAGTTCCAAGATACAAAAGAGCCAAGAAAGCTATTAAGACAATAAAAGAATTTTTAGCTAGGCATATGAAAATTTATGATAGGGACTTAAAAAAGATAAAAATTGACAAATATCTTAACGAGCAGATATGGGCTAGAGGAATAAAAAAACCGCCTGCAAAAATAAAGATAAAAGCAGTAAAACAAGGAGAAATTGTCATAGTTGAGTTGTCAGAAATGGATGAAAAGCTGAAGTTCAAAAAAGCAAGAATAGAAAAAAGGGAACAAAAAGCCAAAGAAGTTTCTGAAGGAAAAAAGAAAGTTGTTGAAGAGAAACATAAGCACAAACATGAAGAAGGCGAAAAAACAGAAGAATCTAAGGAAAAAGAAAAGACATCTGCTCAGGAAACGATGAAATTAGAGAAAGAGACGGCAAAGAAAATGAAGCATGAAACAAAACAATCTAAAGCCCCTAAGAGGCAAAAAAGAATGGCTTTGCAGAAGTAACAACTCACTTCAACACTTTTCCCGTTTCTTCATACCACAAATATAAATCTAACTCACCCAAATTTGTATTAGTTGCTTGCGCAATCTTATTCAAGATATTTTCAATTTCAAGATATTTTTTCTCTGTTAGGGATTTTGATTTTTGCGCTTCAATTACTCCATGTTTTACCAGTAAATCAACAATATGAAAATCAATTATTGCGAGATTTTTGTAGCCAATGTTTCTTAAAAAATGGCTTGCCTCTTTCATTCCCAACCCTTTTACGTTTTCTTTTACCCAAGAGCGTGCTTGCTTATCATCTTTAAATGATTGCAGATTTTCTTTTATGTTTTTAATGTGAATCCTAGCACCACAAATAAATTTTGCCCTTGCATTAGGAAACCTATGTCCAAGTTCAGCAAGTTTTTTTGCCAATTCTTCTTCTGGCAAATGCATAAATCCCTCTTTAATCGCATTTTGGATTTTTATTCCGCCATGAGCTGAAAAATTTGCAGTTGTAAGGCAAAAGCATAATTCCTTGAATATGTCATCGTTATTTTTTTTCCCTAAATCCTCAAATTCCTGCATTCTCAAATCAATTATATTTCTTATTGGCTTTTTCTTGAGATTTTCAACTAATTCAATAATTGATTGAAATGTCATTTTGGTTTTATAATTAAGAGATAAGCACTTGAATCTAGGGAGTTTTCCTCTAGCGCTTTCATTAATTTATCTTCATCAATATTTTTTTGTTTCCCGTCATAAGGATCATTATATGTGAACTTATTGTTTTCATAACCAACAAGAACAATAAAATGTCCTTCTTCCGAAGGTTCTTCATCAAATAATAAGTAAGACCTCACAGCCAATATAATGGGTGTTCCTTGATTAAGAAATTTTAGAATATTTTTTTTACTGGGCTTTTTTATTTCAAACTTTCCTTGTGATAATTTTTCATTATAAGAGTAACATATAACCTTAAAACCAAGCTTCTTAGCAAACTCAGCCAGTTTGATCGTTTCAATTCCGTAACTTTTAATTCCCCCAATACCATCAACAATATTTTCTATAGAAAAGTTTTCACCAAGATAATTAAGAACCATATTCAAGGCAGTTGGTCCGCATTCATTTTGTCCCTGCTTCATTAATGGAACTGAAAGATTTTTCATTTTAATCAAACTTATTTAAGAAATCTTCCAATTCTTTTTTACTCCACCAACCAAAATCTTCTGGAGCATTATTTTTTGTAAAAGTCACCACTTCTGTTATTTCATTTCCATACAAACCTTTTTTTGGCCAGTCACTTAATTCAGCTATTACATAAGGAGTAAATGCCCATTGGTCATCTTTTTCTTGTAGAGAAGAATCTATTTCAGCAATCTTTAAACTTCTTACATCAACCCCTGTTTGTTCCTTAACAATTCTTTTAACACAATCTTCAACAGATTCGCCATATCTGATTAAATTGTGGCAGAAAAAAAGCATTCCCCCTAGGTGTTTTTCAGAATTCGGAGGGGACTCATGCCCAGGAATGCTTTGTCTTCTTAGTCCAATATATTTTCCATCTTTTTTTAATACTATTTCAAAAGTGATATGCAGCCCGCCATCAACTTGTCTAGAAACTGGTGGCCCAAAATTTGCTTCATTATTTTTCCAGTTATATTCAAAAGCCATGCAAATAAACCCAATCTCAATTATTTAATTCTTTTTATTTCCTTAAGTAATCTATCTTTCTCCCTTTTACTAGTATGTGTCTTTCCAAACCTAACCAATACCCCATTTATCTTATTCCAATATTTTTTTTGGAAAAGCTTTTTTAAGTCCTCCTCAATTTTCCTTGGATTCTGGTTTTTCGTCCAGCCGAGTTTTTGAGATATGTATGAAACATGTGTGTCTACAGCAAGCCCATCACGACCTAATTCAGAAATAAATACATTCGCTGTTTTTCTTCCAACTCCAGGGAGTTTAATTAATTCTTCAATTGTTATTGGAACTTTATCTTTATATTCTTCATGTAGCATTTTTGCGCAGGCAATTATGTTCTTTGATTTTGTTTTGTAAAAATTTATCGGCTTCACTATTTCCATAACTTCTTTAAGATTAGCGCTTCCCAAAGTTTTTGCGCTAAAATAAACTTTGAATAATTTTTCTGCTGTAGGAATTGTCACTTCGTCCCTTGTTCTTGCAGACATTATTGTAGAAATAAGAATCTCAAAATTATTTTTCCAATCCTCCGCCGCAAGGCGCATCTCTTTTGGATTTTTTGAAAGAATCTTTAAGTGCTTTAATGCCCTTTTGGAATTCATTTTCAATAGAATTTTAAAGAGTTTAAATGTTTTATTTTGATGAGTTTGAATAAATTAGGAAGGGAATTTTTCTCAAAAGACGCAAGATACGTCGCCAAAGAATTATTGGGGAAAATTTTAGTCAGGAAATTAAATGGTAGGATTTTAATGGCTAAAATAGTTGAAACAGAGGCCTATCTTGATGAAAATGACCCTGGCTCAAGAGCAAGGCAGAATGGAGATTTAAGAAAAACCATGTTAATGCCTGCAGGAACAATCTTAGTTTATGGAGTTCATAATAATTGGCTTGTGAATTTTGTAACAAATAAAGAGGGAAAAGCCGAGGCCGTTCTGCTAAGAGCATTAGAACCATTGAATTTTGATTCAAACTGCTCTGGTCCTGGCTTATTAACCAAATCTCTTGGAATAACCAAACATTTTCACAAAGAGAATATCTTTGAGCAGAATGATTTATGGCTTGAATATAATAAAAAAGAAAGATTTGAAATTGTTAATGCTTTTAGAATTGGCTTGAGCAAGGATTTGCCGGAAAAATTAAGGTTTTATATAAAAAATAACAAATTTGTTAGTAAAATATGAAAATTGACATTGAAAAAATCAAGAAAGAAAAAACAATCAAAGAATTACTGGAATTTTCCATAATAAACATAGACAAACCAACAAATCCTACGAGTTTTGATGTTTCCGACTTTGTCAGGAAAACTCTCAACGATTTTGGAGTGAAAAAAACAAGTCACTTTGGAACACTTGATCCAAAAGTTACAGGAGTTCTGCCAATTGCCTTGAATAGGGCGTGTAAATTAACAGGATATTTTTTAGGCGAAGACAAAGAATATGTAGGAATAATGAGGACACATCAAGAAGTTTCTTTGGAAAAAATCAAAGAAGCAATAAAAGAAAAATTCTTAGGAAAAATAAAACAAACCCCGCCAAAAAAATCACGTGTTAAAAGAGAGGAAAGGGAAAGAGAGATAAAATCATTTGAATTGCTGGAAGAACATGGAGAGGATATTTTATTCAGAACAGAAGTTCAGGGCGGGACCTACATAAGAAAACTTATTGATGATTTAGGAAAATATATGAACATAGGAATGCACATGTTAGAGTTAAGAAGAATCAAAGCAGGGATTTTTAGAGAGAATGATAAAGAATATCCTTCTGTAAACCTATATTATCTTGAAAAAGCTGTTGATGATTATAAGAAAGGGCATGAAGAACCATTAAGAAAAACTTTAATTCCTGCAGAAATCATTTCAGAATTACATCCTGTTGTTGAGGTAAAGGAAGAAAACTTAGGAAATTTATTCACTGGAAAACCTGTTTTGAAAAACTACTTGAATAAAACGCAGAAATTTGGCAAAAGCGAAGTCATATGTGTCTTCTCAGAAAAAAGATTTATAGGGGTGTATCAAATCATAAATGAAGGGGAAATATTTGCAAGGCCGAAGTTTGTTTTGCAGCCAATAAATAATTTTATAAAATAATT
>JACQLJ010000033.1 GCA_016234065.1 Candidatus Pacearchaeota archaeon | reverse complement strand
TTTCTTTTTATTTCCTTGACAATTGTTGCCGGTCCGATTATTGTCACCGCACCTATATCCCCTCCGGAGAGTGCATTTACCAAACCAGAGCGCATTTTTCCAAAAAAATCATCTTCTCCATTTCCGGAAATCACTGCTAATTCAACGCCTTTGAAGTTTTTCAAATGTCCGATCATTGCCATTGTGTCTCCTATTAATCTTGCCTCTTCGTCACTGGTCAATCTTCCTTGTAAAATCAGAATGTTGTTACCGAGTATTATTTTCAATATTTTCTTTATTCTATCGTTGCTGTCTAGGTCTCTTATTTCTGAATAGGGCATGAACTGAATCGAAAATCCCTTTATCTTTTTTTTGCTTGTCATTATGCAAAATCTCCTATTTTTGGCGATGCGTATGCCAACCGCTTTGTATCATTGAAAAATTTATTTTTCATTTTTATATTTTTTTTGCCAGTTTAAACACTTCCTCGTAAAAATTATCAAGGTTTTTTCCGTATTTGGCGCTGATTCCTAAGACTTTGTACTCTGGAAATGCTGCTTCAACTTTTTTTATGTCTGCTTTTCTCAAATCAACTTTATTTGCGGCAATCAAAACAGGAATTTTTCTTGCCGCCAAATTTCCTATTATTGTGATGTTGACTTGATTGTAGGGATTTTCCGTCGCATCCAAAACAATAACGACAACATCCATGTCATCCAGCCATTTTATACTCTCAATTACTCCTTGTGTTGCTTCCTTTGCTCTCTTTTTTGCGTCCCCTTTTTTCATTTTGTATTTCAAAAAATCTTCATAGTCTATTTTTGTTGCGATTCCGGGAGTATCAATAAGTTTGAAAATCATTTTTTTGTTCTTGTGATTTATTTCAACCTTCTCTTTAAACTGGACATTTCTTGTCTCATGGGGAATTTTGCTTACGCTTCCAATTTCCTCTCCTGTGAAATCTTTACATATTCTATTCGCCAAACTTGTCTTTCCTGCGTTCGGCGGTCCATAAAAACCAAGCTTCAAATCTTTCTTGTTTCTGAAAAATCGGAATAATCTTGAGAAAAATTCTTTGAACATAATAATTATTTATCCTTCTGCTTTATAAATATTTCACAATCAATGGCTTTGTTTAACAAATAATCACTTTTTAAAATTTGGTTCGTTTCATCTCACGATTTTTTAAAAAATTAGCAAAAATTTCGGAGAAATTTTTGAATTGGTGTTTGACTAAATAAAAACCGAAAATAAAAAATTTGTTGGGTTTTGTTGTTTATCAATTCATCAATCCGCGAACGCTTTAGAGTGAGCGCAAAATCCGCGTGTCAGCGAGCTTCAATTTTTGTGTTTTATTAAATTATAAATATCCGAGCGACGAACGAAGAACGAACGCTGTAGAGAAATCATTCGGAGGAGCGAGGCATTTTTGTTTGATAAGTCAATAAAAATCAGAGCTTTCTAAACAAACTAACAATCAATATCTTTTTGGCGGTGATTTCCTGAATTGACTGCCTGTTTTTTCATCTTTTTTTCCTTTTCCAAACAATTTGTCGATAGGTATTTCCACAAGCCCTGTTCTTTTGCCGGCATACTTTCTCATGACATATGTTACCTGCTCTGAACTCCATCCTGCTTCCCTAAGTTTGTCAGAGATTTTGCCGACATCTATTCCTTTGCTTTTTGCGTTTTCTATATATGAAACAATATTGTAAATCTGGTTTTTGTCTTTGAATAAGTAGTCCTCATATTTCTTTTTGTACCATTGCTGCAACAAAAGGTAGGCTATCACTCCGACAAAAATTGCGAAAAGAGTTGCCAAGATTATCAACACAGGTTTTGACAATTTATCCTTACTTTCTTCAATGTCAGAATCAATAACCACTAAATTGGAGATACTTGGGGATATGAAAACTGGCAGATCTGAAAAAAGAGTATCCTCAGTCGTTGAGAATTCAATTTTCTTGTTGTCTTCTCCGTTAAGTTCAATGTAGAAATAATCTGAACTTTCTCTCTCGTTGTAGTTGTCGCTGAAATCTAAGTTTTCAAGTTTTGGAATGATAAGGAAAGAATCTCCATCCCAACCGTTTTCCACTATTGTCAATGAAAAGAAATTCAAAACATGTTCTACAGACTCTCCGTAGCTAGCAGAATATCCCTTGCTGTAAAGCTCTGCTTTTATGTTTTCAAAATCCCACGCCAAAACCGCGTCAACATACAAATTTCTTTCATTTTGTGTGTAATCTCCTCCGGCAATCTCCTTCAAAATTTCAAGATCAATCTGTTCTCTATTTGGATAAACACTAACGCCGTTTGCGCTGTTCGTTTCAAAAATGCTGTTGGGAACTCTGAGTTTTATCAATTCAGCCATTATATCTACATAGTCTTCATCTTCAATTGCAGTTATGTTTTCCCGCTGCAAATCGCTGAGATTTTCTTCTATTTCTTTTAATCCCAAAATCTCTGAAATAACTTGCTTGTGATAAGCCGGAAATTCTGTAATCTGTGAATTTACGTTTTCTAGATTATTTAGTTTTTCACTCAAAACAGAATTCACCGCATCTTTTGGAGTCTCGACTCTTACATCAAATGTTTTGGATGAACTGAGGTTCTTTGTGTCAGTAACTTTTATGACCATCTTGAAATCTCCAATGGAGTTATATGTATGTTCCACTTTGCCCTCACTGGTTGTTGTTTTTGCGTTGTCCCCAAAATCCCATTCATATTTTGTTATGTTTGTGTTTGAATCTGATTTCTCAGTTGTCACAGAGAATTCAGTTGGATATGCCGCAATCGCTTTTTGGGTGTTTAATGACAAGACTCTCGGGACTTTTTTTATCGAGATGTAATCTGTAAAAATTTCTTCCTCATTTAGCTCCAAAGTGTAAGTTGTGTTATCGTCGTAACTGCCTGAGACCAAGAAGTTTGCTTTGTCCAAATATATTTTTTGCATGTTTGAACTTATTGTTGGGGGGTTTTCTGTTACCTCGTAGATTTCATTTGTGCCATCTTCAATTCCTCCAACATCATACGGGATGTTTATATTTGAGATTGTTACACTCTGTGAAGTTTCCCCAGAGGCGAATGTTATAGGAACTATACACCCATTTGAACAGACGTTGTTATACCTTTCCACATAGCTGTCGATGTACTCTTCCAAATCTAAGCTGATTCCATAATTTTGGATCTCATCTTCGTTCAGTGTAAATTCCCCAATTGCTGCATATTTCCCTGCCTTTGCAAAAATTTCAAAATCTCTTTGGTTGGATGGAATATTTTCCCCGGCATATCCGCACGGATTGTTCGTTTCTGAATTTATTTTGTATTTGCCGTTGTCTGAAGAAACTTGGGTGTTTATGCAGACAAACAAATCCTGTCTTTCTTCTACAGTGTAATTCGCAACGCAGGAAATTTTACTTGTTTCAGTGGCTGTCTTTTCACAGGAGAATTTCAAGTCGTTATTCAAGTCCTGAAGCTCAAAGTTAAAATCAACACTTCCTCCTGTATTACTTATAACATAGGCCCCAATCTCTAAACTCGGCGCTTTTGGAACATTGACTTTTTCGCAGAGAGTATTGCTGGAAATATTTACAGGAGATCCAACTCCTTCTTCATAACATCCCTTATCCTCTCCATAAAAATTTCCAGAAGATTTGTAGGATGTCCATTCAATTTCTTCGTCGTTTAAGATATCTATTGAGAGTTGCGGGAAATTTGCTTCAGAAACATTGCTTGACACGTTGATTGAAAAATCATTTATTCCCTGGAAACTATTTCCTTCAAATTTGAATCCCAATGTTTTTGATTCTCCTGGATTTAAAGTGAATGTCTTTGTCGTACTTGGGCTTCCAGTTACAACATAAGTGTTTTCGCAATCATCAGGCAGACATGTATAATTGTAACTGCTGTTCAATTCAAGTAGACCAATCAAAGTTATAGAATTTCCAAAAGAGTCTGTAATATTCGAATTTGCCTGTTCATTGCTTAAACTAATATTTATCCATCCTTTTATTGTATCATTTAAAGTGTATTGTTTTTCTATTGAATGACTTGGATTTCCAACATTAACCACTGCAGAAATAAATCCAATTCCTGCAAACACAAGCAAAATTAAAAAAACCTTATCCCTCTTTTTCATTTTTAAATGGAAAGCGTAGCAAATTAATATTTGCTCTTTTTCATGACTATTACTGGGGATTTTATTTTATAAATATTCTTAAAGTCTTAAATTTCTCT
>JACQLJ010000032.1 GCA_016234065.1 Candidatus Pacearchaeota archaeon | reverse complement strand
TTTTTCAACTAAAAATAATGCCTCTGCAAAAGAATAGATTATTTTTCCATCTTTGTTTTCTCCAAAATGGCTTCTGTTGTATAGCAAATGCGCTTCAGATGAATTGCTTGAAATCATTTCATTAAGAAGATACGCCTGGATTTTTTGCATGTATTAAAATAGGTAAAGCAATATTTAAAAGTTGTTGATTTGTCTTCATTCTATGTCCTACGATTTCAAGAAAATTGAAGCGAAATGGCAGAAAAAATGGGAAGAAAAGAAGGTATTTCAAGTAAAAGAAAACTCTAAGAAAAAAAAATATTATGTTCTTGAAATGTATCCTTATCCTTCCGGGTATGGGATACATATGGGGCATGCATTCAATTATTCTATAGGAGATATTCGTGCGAGATTCAAGAGAATGCAGGGCTTTAATGTTTTATACCCCATGGGTTATGACTCATTTGGATTACCTGCTGAAAACGCGGCAATAAAATTCAAATCGCATCCAAAGATTTTTACTGACGAAGCTATCAAAAATTTTGTAAAGCAGCAAAAAGCGCTTGGTTTAAGTTATGATTGGTCTAGAGTTTTATGGAGCCATGATTCTGAATATTACAAATGGAATCAGTGGATTTTCTTGAAAATGTTTGAGAAAGGATTGGTTTACAGAAAAAAGGCCCTTGTAAACTGGTGCCAAAAATGCGACACAGTGTTAGCAAATGAGCAAGTTCACAATGGAAAATGCTGGAGGCATGAAGATACTGAAGTTCAAATAAAAAATCTTGAGCAATGGTTCATTAAAACTACAGAGTATGCAGATGAAATTCTGAAAATGGTTGATAAATTAGAATGGCCTGAAAGAATAAAGACCATGCAAAAAAATTGGATTGGTCGCAGCGAAGGTGTTGAAATTGATTTTGAAGTTTCCTCGAGCGCCGGTGGCACGAAGTGGAAGGTATTTACCACACGGCCAGATACTATTTATGGTGTAACTTTTATGGTTGTAAGCGCGCAACATCCAAAACTAATGGAATTGGTTACTGAAAGAGAAAAAAGGAAAGCTGAAGATTTCTTGAAAAAAATAAAAAGCGTGAAGCAAGAAGACATTGATAAGCTTGACAAGGAAGGCGTTTTCACAGGAACTTATGCAAGACATCCAATAACCGGTGAAAAAATTCCTGTCTGGGCTGGGAATTTTGTTCTTGCTGATTATGGCTCAGGAATGGTCATGGCTGTTCCTGCTCACGACCAACGTGACTTTGAATTCGCTGAAAAATATGGTTTGGGAATAATCCCTGTAATAAAACCCCTAGATGTTAGGACTCCTTTGCTCAAAGGCCACGGAAAAGCAATCACAGAACCGGGAATAATGCTCAACTCTCGGCAATTTGATGGAATGAACAGCGAAGTAGCCAAGGAGAAAATTACTGACTTTCTTGTAAATAAAAGAATTGCAAAAAGAACCGTTCAGTTTAAATTAAAGGACTGGCTTGTTTCAAGACAAAGATATTGGGGAACACCAATCCCAATGATTTATTGTGATAAATGTGGTATCTTGCCTGCGAGCGAAAAAGACCTGCCAGTTAAATTGCCTGAAAAAGTTGTATTTGGAAAAGGAAACCCTCTTGAAACAAACAAAGAATTCCTGAATGTAAAGTGTCCAGATTGCAAAGGAAAAGCAAAAAGAGAAACAGACACAATGGACACTTTTTTTGATTCTTCTTGGTATTATTTAAGATTCTGTGATAGTAAAAATAAAAAAGAAATTTTTGACAGGAAAAAAGTAAAATACTGGATGCCTGTTGATTCTTATATTGGCGGAGCAGAGCACGCAACAATGCACCTAATATATGCGCGCTTTTTCACAAAGGTTTTAAGAGACATGAAATTTCTGGACTTTGACGAGCCATTTAAGAAATTGTTTAATCAAGGAATGGTTCATGCCAGCGACGGATTTGTTATGTCAAAATCAAGAGGGAATGTTGTTGACCCATCTGAAATCGTAAAGCAGTTTGGGGCAGATACGTTAAGATTATTTTTGGTTTCAAACGGTTCTCCAGACAAGGACTTTAATTGGGATAGTAGAGGGATTGAAGGAATACACAAGTTTTTGAATAAAGCCCATGATTTTTTGCAAAAAACCAAGCCATCATCTTCTTCAAAAAAAACTGAGAGTAAATTAAACAAATCAACAAAAGAAATAACTGAAGATATAGAAAACTTAAGATATAATATAGCAATAATTAAAATAAGGCAATTATTTGATTACATCTCTGAAGAAGGAAGAATATCAAAAAAAGATGTGCAAAGTTTTGTTAAATTAATTTCCCCATTTATGCCACATTTAGCTGAAGAATTCTGGGAAAAATTAGGAAATAAAGGATTCATCAGTTTGGAAAAATGGCCTGAAGCAGATGAGAAAAAAATAGATGAGAGTATAGAAAAAGAGGAGCAAGCAATTGACAAAATTGTGAATGACATCAACAATGTTGTAAGAATTATAAAGGAAAAACAAGACAAAGAATTTACAAAAGCATTTATTTATGTTATTCCAAAAGAGAAGAACCTTGTCAGTAAAAATATTAATTCAATAGAAAAAAGAACTGGTTTGAAAGTTCAGGTCTTTGCCTCAAATGATTCCAAGAAATATGATCCTGAAGAAAAATCCAAAAATGCAAAGCCAGGAAAACCTGGAATTTATTTGGAGTAGTAAGTTTTATATGATTCTTTCCCACCCAACTCGTGCCCCGACTTTGCTATCAGTTAAAAAATTACTAAAGTCAAAACGCTCGCCCGCCAAATTAATCTAAATAATCTCAATACTCTGCCATAATAATTCTAAAAATATTCCATTTAATCAATTTCATCTAAATTATATCATTATAAATTATTGTTAACAACTTAAATTAAAACCGAACGCAAGTGAGGTAATTTGTTAACAATTAGTTTTTTATAATATTGTTACATAAGTAAATAATGAAATTAAGAGGGGGGTTTTTAGAAGGTAAATTTCTATTGATTTTTGCTGTTGTATTAGTTTTCTTGGGAGTTTTTTTGTATATCAAATTCTTCGCTGATGAAAAAGATCTTGTTTGTGGTGATGGCACCTTGTATGATGAATGTTCTTTGAACAAACCATACTATTGCAAAGATGGAATTCTTTTGCAAAATCCACCTACATGCGGCTGTCCCTTAGGATTTAATGAAAAAGATGGCTCTTGTTTCTCGGATTTAATGCAACAGGAAAAAACCATTTCTTTGCAGTATATCTTAAATGGGGAAATAAAAAAAATTGACTTTGTTGTTTACGATAATGCTGATAGTTATTTCTCAAATCTTCCAAGGGAAATAAATTATCAAGGAAATAAAACTCCATCAAGAGTTGATTTCAAGCTTAAATTCATAGAAGAAGAAAAGCAAAGAAATTTGATTTTGCCGCTGGTTGCTGAAATACAAAATCTGGCTGAAAGCAAAGAAGACCAAGCAAGAATCGCCGTGAGCATAGTGCAGAATATAGAATGGGGCGATTCAAATAAAACAATAAAATTCGGCAGATCTTATTTAAATTACTCACGATATCCCTATGAAGTTCTTTATGAAACAAGGGGCTTGTGTGGAGAAAAATCACAACTATTGGCATTTTTGCTTAAAGAACTTGGATTTGAAACAGCAATCTTCTATAATAATGCTGAAAACCACGAATCAGTCGGAATAAAATGTTCCTCAAATGATTGGAAAGAGACAGGATATTGTTTTGTTGAAACATCAGGCCCCGCAATAATTTCTGATAATTCGCTGGTTTATTCTGGAAACGTGATTCTGCAATCAATGCCGGATGTCTTGAAGATATCTGAAGGAAATGAATTAGGAAAAATAAGGGAATATAGCGACGCAGAAAACATGATGAAAATAAGAGAAAAAATACAAAATGATGGAATGCTTAATTTCTATTATAAATGGAAATATGAACGCTTGAAGAAAAAATACGGGCTTGGCGGAGATTATCAGATTGGTTGATTATCTACCATGGAAATTTTTCTCCTTTAAACCAAAACTGCCCACTCTCTACATCAGAATTTGCAAGTTTGAAGATATCTTCAGCTGCTTCTTTAGGTTCCATACTAGCATCATCTCCACCCATATCTGTTTTAACCCAACCTGGATGAATTGAAGAAACTTTTATTTTTTCTTTTAATCTAACGGCAAGAATCCTCGTCACCATATTAATTGCAGTTTTTGAAATCCTGTAACTTGGATAATTAAGTGTATAATCTACGTGTTCTAAAGAGCCGGCACGAGAAGAAATATTTATTATATGTCCACCTAAATTCATTAAAGGAATTATTCTCTCTGTGAAATTAATAGTTCCAATCAAATTTACTTCAAGTGTTTCTCTTAAATATTTTATATTGATAGTTAATTCATTCACTTCATCTTCAACAGCAATTCCAGCATTATTAACAATAATATCTATTTTTCTGTTAAATTTTTTTATTTCATTAGCACAATTTTCAATGTTGTTTGGTTTTGATAAATCCAGCTGAAAAACCTTCAAGTTTTTGTTTTTCCAGGCAATATTTCCACTTGTAGATGTTCCAATAACAAAATCCCCATTTTCTAAAAATCTTTGTGCAAGCGCTTTTCCTATTCCTCTACTTACTCCTGTAATTAATATTATTTTCATTTCACTCTAACACCGCCTTTATCCTCCTGACTCCAGCAGAAATAGCTTCTTCTTTTGTGATTTTGAATTTGCCCATTGAAGAAGTATTTTGAACATGAGGCCCTGTGCAAATTTCCTTTGAAAAGTCACCGACGCTGTAAACCTTTACTATGGGAGGATATTTTTCCCTGAAATATGACAATGCACCTGTCTTTATTGC
>JACQLJ010000042.1 GCA_016234065.1 Candidatus Pacearchaeota archaeon | reverse complement strand
CACGAGTAGGGCGGGACTTACAAAGTCCTAATAATCATCTCCAAGCATTGAAGCGCTCGGGGATTTTGAATCTTTCTTATTTCCTGAAGAGGCAATGACATCATCAATCCTTAGAATCATAACCGCAACATCTGTCGCAGAGCTTATCGCCTGGCTTTTTATCCTCATCGGCTCAATGACTCTTGAGTTAAGAGTGTTCTCAATCTTATTCGTGAATAAATTCAAGCCGGCATTTCTTTCTCCAGCGTCGTGCTTTGATTTAAGCTCGGTGAGAACATCAATAGGATCCATTCCTGCATTTTCGGCAAGAGTTATTGGAATGAACTCCAAGGCAGAAGCGAATTGTTCAACCGCTAATTGCTCTCTTCCACTTAATCCCTGTGAAAACTCTCTTAGACGTTTTGCCAATTCCATCTCAACAGCACCGCCGCCCGGGACTATCAAGCCATCTTTTAGAGAGCATGAAACATCTCCTAATCCATCTTTTATTGCTCTTTCAATTTCATCAATAAAATGGCTTGTGCCTCCGTGAATCAAAATCGTTAATGCTTTGGGATTTCTGCAACCCCTAACATAAGTGAATGTGTCTTCGCCGTGCTTTACTTCTTCCACGCTTCCTGCATATCCTAATTCATTAGAAGTTAGTTCATTCAAGTTGCTGACAATTTTTCCGCTTGTTGCTTTTGAAAGTTTTTCCATGTCGCTTCTCGCAACTCTTCTAACCGCATAAATTTTCTCTTTTGAAAAAAGATATGACGCAAAATCATCAACTCCTTTCTGGCAGAAAACAACATTTGCCCCTGATGATTTTATTTTTTCAACCATTTTTTTTATTTCTCTTTCTTCTTGCTCTAAAAAGCCGTGCAACTGCTCTGGTGTTGAGATTGAGATTTTTGTGTCTATTTCGGGATTTTTCAATTCAATCGCAAAGTCAAGCAATGCAATTTTTGCGTCGCGAACAAGAGTTGGCATGTCATGCGAGATTTTTTCCTTGTCAAAAACAATTCCTGAAATTAGTTCTGTGTCTTCAATACCATCGCCTTTTGACTTCTCAATTTTCAAATTTTTCAGGTCAATTTTTCCATCCTCATTTATCTGGCTTATCGCCCTGACAATTATCTCTGCAAATTTTTCCTTTGAGCTTTCTGCTGCCTTTCCTGTCATTGCAGTCATTGCTATTTGCTTCAATAAATCAATATCATTTGAAGTGACTCTCACAGATATTTCTCTTAAGATTTCTTGTGATTTTTCTGCTGCAATCCTGTAACCTTTTGATATGACTGTTGGATGAATTTTAGAGTCAAGAAGTTTCTCTGCATTTTCAAGAAGTTTTCCTGCAATCATAACAGCAGTGGTTGTTCCATCGCCGACCTCTGACTCTTGTGTTTTTGCGATTTCAACCATCATTTTCGCAGCAGGATGTTCTATCTGCATTTCTTCAAGAATTGTTACGCCATCGTTTGTGACAATAATATCATTTGTTGGAGAAACAAGCATCTTGTCCATTCCCTTCGGGCCTAAAGTCGTCTTTACAACATCAGCAACTGTTTTCGCAGCCATTATATTATTCCTCTGCGCATCCTTGCCCATGATTCTCTGGATGTCTTCAGGCATTATAACTAAAGGTTTATCAGACATAATAATCGTTTCGTATCATAATTTTTAAAGATTGTTGTTCTTGAAAAGAACCAAGTTTCTTTTTGAATCTCCTTTAAAGTGGAACGGCTATAAAAGACAACCAAGGTTTTCTTTTAGAAACTTTCCTTTAGTTTCCAAGGTTCTTATTTAGAACATCTCCTTTTAATTGCCTCTGATGAAATCACAGGAAAAAGAAAAGATTTCAGGATTTTATTTTTCCGTAAATCCACCCAATCAGCGCTCCAATAATAAAAGGGAGACCTAAAATTTTAATCCCAAAAAGTAAATAGCCAATGTATGGAATAAAATCAAATAATTTGAAAATAGGCGATGTTAAATAACTAATAAATTCATCATATAGGAAAAATATGACACTTAACATATAACCAATATCTGGCGCCACTTTTCCTAGAAAATAAGCAATCATAATAAAAAATAAGTAAATAATGGTACCAAGAATTCCCCCTTTAAGCCAATACGGCCATTCCTTCCATCCCATTATTTTAATTACAAAAATAAGTTTATATTCTTTTTCTTTATAACTCCGAAGGATATTTAAATAAAATTTCTTATTAATTGTTATGGCAGAGAAAGACACAATATATAATAGCAAAATTAAATCTACAGGAGTTTTTTCATTCAAGGACTTTTATGTTTTCTGTTACAAATGGCTCACAGAAGATGTTGGACTAACAATTTTAGAGAACAAATATTCTGAAAAAATAACCGGTGACTCTAAAAATATAGAAGTAAAGTGGACAGGAACAAGGGACATAACTGATTATTTTCAATTTGAGATGGAGGTTGTTTTTGATGTAAAGGGCTTGAGCAAAATAGAGATAAGTGAAAAAGGCAAAAAAATAGAAACAAATAAAGGGAGCGTGGAAGTAAAAGTCAAAGGAACGCTCGTCAGGGATTACAAGGGAAAATTTGAAGCAACAGGATTCAACAAATTCTTAAGAGGAATCTACGAAAAGTGGGTTATAACATCAAGAATCAATGAATTGAAAGGAAAAATTAAGAATGATTGCGATGAATTTCTTTCACAAGGGAAAGCATACTTGGATTTAGAAGGCAAAAGAGAGTAAGCGCAAAGCCCGATTGGACTTCTGGAAGATGATTTTTTGAGACAAAATATTTAAATAGAAATTGTTTGTGTTCTTATCATGAAAAAAATAGGGTTGATTATTTTTGCATTATTATTCATAAGTTCTATTTCTGCAATAAACCTAAAAGTTGAAAAAATCAGCTCAAATGAAGCAATTATCAAGGGCATAAACGAGCCGGCATTGTTCAATCTCAACATAACAAACTTAGGACCTTCAAGCAATTTCCAGTTTTACAACCTTCTGGGGTTTAGCATGTCACCAAAAGGAACAGTTGCAATTAATTCAATGGAGTCAAAAGAAATCCAAGTCATGGTTTACCCGAGAGATGATTTAAATTACGAAGGATTTTACACTTTTCAATATTTCATAAAAGGTGAGGATGGCTCTGAAGTTACTGAAGAATTAACAATAAAAATGGTAAAATTGGAAGATGCTTTTGAAATCGGCTCGGGAGAAGTTGATCCTCAATCAAATTCAATAGAGATTTATATTCACAATAAAGAAAGTTTTAATTTCAAGGCCATAAAGGCAAGATTCAGTTCTGCATTCTTTGATTTCCAGGAGAATTTTTCATTGTCCCCTCATGAGAAGAAAACATTTGATGTTCAACTAGACCGAGAAAGTTTCAAAAAATTAATGGCGGGATTTTATACACTTGATGTTGAAGTAAATGCAGAAGGAAAAAAAGCAGATATTGAAGGGGTTATAAAATTCGCTGAGAAAGACATTGTGTCAACAACAAAAAAGGACTATGGTTTATTTATCAACACGCAGATAATTCAAAAGAAAAATGACGGCAACACAATCGCCTCATCAGAAACAGTCATAAGAAAAAATATACTTTCAAGATTGTTCACAACAGTTAATCCTGAGCCGGACATTGTTGAAAGGCAGGGATTGTCTGTCTATTACACTTGGAGCAGGAAAATAAATCCGGGAGATAGTTTGGAAATACAAGTAAAAACAAATTGGTTGATGCCTCTTTTTGTGGTTTTCTTCATTATCGCAATAGTTATTTTCGCAAAGCAGTATTCAAGGACTGATTTGGCATTAAATAAAAGGGTCTCATTCGTGCAGACAAAGGGCGGTGAGTTTGCATTGAAGGTTTCAATTATGGTTCACGCGAACAGATATGTTGAAAAAGTCAGTATAATTGATGTGCTGCCTCCTTTAGTTAAGATATATGAGAAATTCGGAACAGAAAGACCTAGGAGAATAAACGAA
Source organism: Candidatus Pacearchaeota archaeon (assembly GCA_016234065.1). Lineage (GTDB taxonomy): Archaea > Nanobdellota > Nanobdellia > Pacearchaeales > GW2011-AR1 > JAGVWT01. Next base: position 450 of record JACQLJ010000042.1, on the reverse strand, counting down.
AAATCAAGAAGAATTGAGTGGGACTTTGACAACATTCAAGCAGGAGAAACCCGCGTGTTGAATTATATTATTTATTCAAAAATAGGAGTGGTGGGAAGATTTGCACTGCCTTCTGCAACTGCGATTTACGAGAGAGAAGGAAATGTCAAAGAAACAAGTTCAAATCGCGCTTTTTTCATAACAGAGCCGAGAAGGAAAACAGAGGAAGATTATTAGTTTCTAAAGATTTTTAATCAGTGGTTATTGAAAGATTTAATGACATTATACACCAAATGTATTCTCTCAGCACCATCTTATGTTGATAGAGTTAGAATATCTGTAATGAGTAGGCACACCTTAAACGACGGAATAACTCCTGATGAAAGAATCACTTCTGAAAAATTTAATTTACATGTTCCGGAATTAGCGCCTCCGCTAAAATTGATTGGAGATTATTACAAGAGAAATTTG
>JACQLJ010000002.1 GCA_016234065.1 Candidatus Pacearchaeota archaeon | reverse complement strand
TAAGCAACGCCAAAATCAGCATTTTCCACACGAGCTGATAAAATCTTTCTTCTTGGAATTCCTTTTGATAATTCTTCAAGAGTTCTTTGTGGCATATCCTCTCGCAAAAATGGTTTTTGAGGCATCGTTACTCTTTCAGGAATTATAACTTTCATTTCATTCCTCCGATTGCTTTCTCAAACAATAAAGCAAATGCCTGCGCAAAAAACTCAGAGTTCAGCCAAATTGCTGTCTCATCTTCTGTTTTATTGGTGAGGTAAAAAAGTATTTCTTTTCTGTCAATTATGAAGAATTTTGCCTTTACTTTTGTTCTCTTGAAATTCATTTTGAATTTCTTTTCTTCCTGTGAAATAATTGCGTCATTTCCAGAAAGCGCAACTTTTATCTTAACGCCTGACTTTTTCAAATTGGAAAACGTTTGATTAAAGATTCTTGACTTTGATAAAAGCTCTTCAGCATTCATACAGATTATGATTTCGCTTTTAGCATCGCTTATTATTTCCTTCAGATGGTTCGTGATATTTGACTTTCCCCTTAATGCGACTGATTTTTCCTCGCTTTTTACCGGCTGCAATCCTTCATTGTAAAGATTTTCAAGATTTTCAAACTCGTTTGTTTCTCTTATATTGGATATTTCAACCATTTTTTCATCTGCTGTTTTCTTTATATTATTTTTCAACTTTTCAAGAACTATTCTTGGCTTTACGCCGATGTATTTTACCGGCTTTTCAAGTTTCACTATTACGAAACCGCGCTTCTCCAATCCTTCAAGAACATCATAAGCCCTGCTTCTCGGAACTCCTGACATTGAAGAAATTTCTCCGGCAGAGGCAACTCCCTTCTTCAATAGAGCGAGCCATACTTTTGTCTCATAAATGTTCAAATCAAAGTAGTCCCTTACTTTCTTTATTAGGTCTTGTTCTATTAACATGAAAAACTCCAAAAATCGCTGATTTATAAACCTTATGATATTGTTACTTTTTCCAAGTGGGAACAAAAGCTAGAGAATCAAATAACTAATAATCATCGCTGCAATAATTCCTGCGGAAATAAATGGCATTGCTGGATAGAACTTCTTTTTTTCAGAGAATATTAGAAGATATAAAAATCCAAGGGTTGCTCCCAAAGCAACAAGCAATGCAGGGTATAATCCTAATGTTTTAAGCATAACTCCTGAAGCAATTATTGGAAATACGACATCGCCTCCTCCAAGAACAGCAACATTAACCCTTATCTTTTTCGACTTCGTTGAATTCGACGAGGTTTTCATTTTCTGAAGTTTTAATTTTAATGACTTGGAAATGTAAGGAACAAAAAATCCCGAGAAAACATTTAATTTCTTAATTTGGTAATTAGCCATTTTCTGCATTATTCCGCTTTTGTTAACTGCCCATATATCGTAGACAGAAATCAAAACCAGCAATGCAATCATTGTTTTTATATTTAGAAACTGCACAAAAACCGCGGCAATCCCGGGATAAACAAATAACTCAGTGAGATTATGAATCAAGTAATTTCTTTTGTATATTTTTATATAAGCTAAAACAGCAACAATTGCCGAAAGAATCACCAAAGACAAAGGCAATTCAAAAATACTCCAGGGAATGATTTTTTCTGTTACAAAAACATTAAAAGACAGAAATAATGCAATCGCAACTACGGAAAAAAACCAAAGCCGCAAAATAAACTCAACATTAAACTTCATCAAAAAAAACACTAAAATAATAATAAAAGTAAATCCTAAAACCATTGAAAATAACAACTCATTAAAATGTTTTTCTTCCTCAATATCTGGAATTTGAAAGCCCAACGGAAGTTCATGCGAAGAATAGTGATTGACAACGTAAATACCAATTAACTGAGCCACAACGAACATGAAGACAAGAATGAAAGTTATCTTTATTTTATGCTTCATCTGAAAAGAACCTGCTGGTTCTTTTCTAATCTCCTCAAATTACTTAACGGCGATTTCAAACTGCCTCCGGTGAAATCGCAAAGAAACCCGCTGATGAAATCGCACAGAACCCATTTGAATCCACTCAAATATCTAAAGGACGACTTCTCCCATTGCTTATGATGGAAGTCGCATAGAAACCCGCTGATGAAATCGCAAAAACAACCAGCTTTATTTAATTGAATTTTCATCCGAACTTTTACGAAGCCAGCATTCATTATATCAACCTCTTGAAAAGATTTTGGGTTGAATAAAGGATAACTACCCCAATAAGTATTGAAATCCAGAAACTCACCAAATGATTTTCAGGAAAAAGATACAAATCCATTAGTCCCCAAGTTCCTCTCCAAAAAGATACTATTGCAAAGGCGATTAATAAGGTGTGAAAGACCTCTCTTAGATGAGTTTTCCAATTCATTATTCAATATACAAAACATAGTTTTTAAGTTTTATTTTGGATTTCAGATTTTCTTTTAATGGTCAATAATGGCAATAATAATGTGGGTCTTTGTATTCTTGGATTTCTTGGATTGGAATAGTATCTCTTCCTATAAAACCATTTTCAATTGCCTCACAAACAAAATCTTCTCTATCTGAATTTTTAATTTGTTCTCTTAAAAAATAGTTCATTAAGTCAATTAAATCTCCCATTCACAATTAGAAAATTTCTATTTTATAAGCTTTATTGAAATTTTTACTTCAATTTCAACGTCTCAAGAATTTTTGGGACATTTGTTTCAATATGGTGTATTTTATGTAAAGTTGAAGCCAAGTCAAGGGACTTTGAAACCTCTCCGTGCATTACCATTACTCTTTTTGGCTTAGGATTTATTTTTTTGAAGAAAGCCATTAATTCATTCCTTCCTGCATGTGCAGTCAGTCCTTTTGACATGTGAACTTCCATGTTTATCTTTACTAATTCATCTTTGCTTCCGCCAGTATTAACTCGGACTTCTTTCATTCCGTCCTGCACCTGCCTTCCCAAACTTCCAGAGCCCTGATAACAAACAAAAATTATTGAATTTTTTTCGCTTTCGGCGAATTCTCTGAAATATTCTACAGATGCTCCGCCCATAAGCATTCCGGAAGTTGCCAGCACAATGCAAGGACCACCTTCAATAACTTTTCTTCTTTCTTCCGGTGAGCCGACTCTTGAAAAGATTTCAGAAGTGAATGGATTTCTATCTTGGAAAGTAAGAGATTTGATTTTGTTGTTAAGGAAATCAGGATAAGCAGTGTGGATTGCGTTGATATCCCATATCATTCCGTCAATGTAAATTGGAATTTTTTTCATTCTCCCGAATTTTACAGCATCTTCAATGATTAGCATTGTTTCCTGCGCTCTTCCCAAACCTAATTCCGGAATTAAAACTTTCCCGCCTCTTTCAATTGTCTTATTAACCAGGTTTATGAAATTATCTTCCGCTTCTCTTCTCGTCGGCAAAATATCATCTTTTGAACCGTAAGTTGATTCTGTTATGACTGATTCCAGTCGTGGAAAGTTTATTGCTGCTGGCTCCAAAAGCCGTGTTCTCATAAATTTGTAATCTCCCGTATACAAAAGATTATGCGAGCCGTTGCCGATGTTTATGTGAACCATCGCGCTTCCCAAAACATGCCCTGCATTGTAAAATGTTATTCTTATGTCGGGCGTGACGTCAGTGACTTCGTTGTAATTTAAGCAAATGCTGTGCTTCACCATTTCTTTTATGTCTTTTGAACTGTATAACGGCTTTTCTGCCTGCTTGTAAGCCACACCTATAAAATCAAGAGATAATAAAGAAGCAATATCTCTCGTCGGCAAAGTCATGTAGACAGGCCCTTTGTAACCCATTTTGTATAAATAAGGAACCATTCCAACGTGGTCTATATGCGCATGGCTTATTATAACTGCATCTAAATCATCCAAACTGAATTCAGGAATGTTGAAATAAGGAAATTTTTCTTCACCTTGAGTTGAAACATCTATCCCGCAATCAAGAAGTATTTTTGAATTTGGCGTCTGCAAAAGAACACAGCTTCTTCCAACCTGTCTCGCTGCACCTAAAAAAGTCAGTCGTATCCACTCGTCGGTTCTTTTTGGGTTCCAATTCTCGTAAATTTTTTCCCCCACCGAATTCAAGAATCTCCTTCTGTAATTATTATTTGCATACAAGACATCCCTTATGTTTTCAACTATCTTGCTTTTTATTGAAGGACTTCTCTGAACTTGCACCGTCCAAAGGGTTTTGTTTTTTATTTCATCCAAAGTCATTCCTTGTTTTCCTATAACCATCCCGGGTCTTTTTGCTTCAATTATAACAATACTTCTGTAGTTGTCAAAAAGTATGTTAGTTATCTCTGCTTCTTCAGGAATTATTTTTCTTATTTCCTTCTCTGTTTCTTCAGAATTCAGAAGTATTTTCTTGTCTGCCCTTAATTCTATTCTTTTCTTGATTTCATTCACAATCTCTTTTATCTTTCCGCTTCCATTTCTGGCGAAATCCTCGTCATTAGTGTAAAGAACAACGTTGGCACCTTCAAATCCGGCGTCAGTTATTTTTCCTTTCAGTTTTTCAGTTATATTTTTTAGAAAATCCATCTTAAAATTGCAAAAACAAAAACTCTTTTTTTAAAGTATTACTTAGATTCGTAGTCAGGCCTTATTTCCTGATTGACAACTTGCTTGATTCCATCTTTTGTAATTGTAAATACATCCATCCCATTTCCACTTCCAGTGTCTCTCTGAGTTGATGATTTCAATGCTTCTGTAGCAAGTTTTACTCCTTCTTCCACACTGATTCCTTTTTTATATTGTCTTTCCAATAAACCTAAAACGAAAGCCATTCCACTTCCAAGACTTGCGTCGTAATCTTCAACTTTGTCAATAGCACCATCAGGATATAAGGTGTATAATTCCATAGTTCCATCTTCGTTTATTCCGCCAAACAAAGTTCCTGCATATGCCCCAGAGCTTGAATATGATCCAAGTAATATTGAAAGCAAGTTTGCCGCTTCTTTTACAGAGGGTCTTGAGCGTGATTTAAGTTCTTTTAATTTTAACTCTGCCTCTAAAACTTTTTTTACTCTCTGGATTGTAGAAACTGCTCCGCAACCAGCGTATAGAAAATAATCTCCTACCCTAACGGTTTTCTCTGATATCTTAGACACAATTAAATTTCCGCCTAAAGTAGTACGTTTATCAGAAGCCATTACAACTCCGTCTTTGCAGACAATTCCTATTAAAGTGGTTCCTGATTTCAACACCATATCTTTTAAATCTTGATTCATTTTGTGTAATAATGCTAAAAATTTACTAGAACTTATGTTCATCTTTAATTATAAGATTTTATAAATGTTTTGGTTAATACTCAACTATTGAAACGCCATCCTCTTTTCTGAAGCGAATTATATTTTCAACAAATGCCTCAATTTTCTGTTCATGGCTAACGATTATTAACTGCTTAACATTCAGTTGATTCAAGACATCTCTCATTCTGTCTAATTGCTGGGACGAAAATCCGTCTGTTGGCTCGTCCAAAATCACCAAATCTTTTGTTTTTATTTTGCTAAGCATTGAATTTATAACCTGATTTAATGCAAGACGATATGCCAGCGCAATTGCGGTTCTTTCTCCACCGGAAAGATGCTCGTAATCAATTTCATGTCCTTGATGCTCAATTTTTGGGCTGAAATCATCATCTATACTAGTTGTAAATAGTTCAGAGACAAGCATGGAAAACCATTCTGAAAAAAATCTTGAGAAATCATCCTTTAGCCGAGTCATAACATTTTTTTCTATCAAAGAAATCAAAAAAGAAAATTTTTGATTCAGCCAGTTTTCTATTTCATAAAGGCGAATTATTTCATCATTTATTTTTTCATATCTTTTTATTTTCTCCCTAATCTCATTTATCTGCTTTTCAAATAATTCAATTTCCCTTCTGATTTCTGCGGCTTTTATTTCGGCAAACCTCTCTTGAGACAACGCTTCATCAAACCTCTTGTTTGCCTCTATAAAATTTATTTCATATTCTTCCAAGATATTATATTCCACTTGCATCCTCTCAACCATATCCATTAAAGCATTAATGGACAAACTTATTGCTTCATTTGATTTTACAAGTTCCTTTAATTGCAATATCTTATTTTGGATTTCCTGATTTCCTATTTGCAAAAAAATCATTTCTTGAAATCTTTTTTCAAAATTTATAATATCATTGTTCAGTTCTTTTGATTTTTCAAGAAAGGCGTTTTTTTCTGAATTTAATAAATTAAGATTATTATTGTTGTAAGATATTTCGTGTTCACATTTTTTTATTATGTTATGCTTATGCTCATCTTTAACCACTTGAAGGCAGGTCGGGCAAGATTGAATATTTGAAATTTTATTTATTAACGAGTTATTTTCATTATTCTTAGCGCTGAGTGAGTTTATTTCAGAAGAAACCCTAATAATCTCATTATTTACTTTGTCTTTTTCTTTTTTATTTGATTCAACCTCAATCTTAAGACGTAAGAACTCTTCTTCAGAAAAATTTACATTTTTTGCCTCGTTTATCTGCAAGTTCAAATTATTGGAGATTTTTTCGTTATTTTTAAAAACCTCTTTTCTACCTTCAATAATTATCTTTGTTTTTTCAATTTCCTGTTTTATTTTTTTTCTTTCTTCAACTTTTTTGGCTGTTTTTTCTCTGTCTCCCAGTATTTTTTGTGTCTCTTGCTTCTTAAGCAAAAAATCACTTTCGGCAACCAATAAGTCATTCTTCTTCGTCCTTATTTCATTTTCCTTTTCAACGAGTGAGAATTTTTCTCCTTCTAAGTCAGTTACGAGCGCTTCCTTGACTCTTTTTTCTTCTCTGATTTTTGATGCTAGAAGATTTGTGTTCTCCAAAATTGTTTTGTATTTGTCTATGCCAAAGATATGCCTTAAAGTGTTCACTCGCGATTCAGAGTCCTCTGTTATTATCTGCTTCATTTCTTCTTGAGGTGTGTAAACAGTGAACTTGTATAATATATTCTGTTTTTTTGAGAATTCTTTTGGGTAATTTAATAAGTCAAGAATTTTGTCTTTAAGCTCCATAACAGAGATTTCTTTTTTTTCACCTTCTATTTCTATTGAACAATAGTCCTGAGAAATTGCCTTGCTCTTTTTCAATGTTCTTTCAACCCTTACATTTTTTCCGTCAATTTCAAACTCCATTTCAACACCGCCAAAATTTGTCCCGTTCCTAAGAATTGAGGTTCCCTTTTGTCCTGGCTGCAAACCAAATAAAGCAAACTCTATTGCAAGAAGAACTGAAGTTTTTCCAGAGCCAATGTCGCCCGAAAGCAAAATTGAACTTTCAGGAAAGTTTATTTCCTGATTCTTGTAGCTTCTTATGTTATTCAAAACAACCTTCTTTATTATCATAAAAAAGTTATAAAACAATTACTTAAAAGAATTTGTGTGCTAAAGAAAGTTAAGCATCTAGAGAATTTTTGTATGCCTGTTTAAGCTTTTCAATTGAAGCGAATCCCCCAGAAACTTTTTTACCATCCTCACCGAATTCAAAAGGTTTGTACCATAATCTACTTTGTCCATTTTTCATATTTTTAATGCTTAAACCTGCTTCTCTTCCATATTTTGATATCATTCCTTTAATTCCATAAGTATTCATTGCTTCTTCAAAAGTCATTTTTGTTGAAGGTCCTTTATCTGAATATTTAATGTTTGCTATTTTTACAGAATAATCTGAAGTGAATGCTAAATTTTCAAGTAATTTTGAATCAACTTCATTAACTTTAGTTGTCTCATTTGAAGCAAGAATTGTGTCTATGCTTTTTGGTTGAGTTTCTTTTCTATCTTTTAAAGATGCAACATTATAAACATCGTAAGAAATTTTGCTAACCTTAACTTCATTAGATGGAACTTGATAAGAAACTTTCGTTGCATCATCATTTATTTTTGCGAGTTGTGTGTTGTATATTGGGACTTTTATTTTGTCTCCTACTTGTAAATGTGTTGTTTGATAATCACTAAAACTATTAAAATCTTGAAGAATCTTAGGGGTTAACTCTCTTTGTTCTTCTGCAGTTATATGAGAGAGTGTCCATTTCTCTTTTGTTATATAAACAATTTTGTAGTTTTGCTCAAAATTTGGTTTTGAATTTGTAACAGAGGGAACTGATTGAAGAAAAGCTAATTGGGTTTCGTTATTTAATTCAGAAGATTTAGATGAACCTTGAGGTACGAGGGCTTGAAGTTGATGTGTTTCAGGAGAATGCGGGGCAAGATTTTCTTTAAATGTTGCTGAAAGAGGTTGTCTATTTTTAGTTATATCAACAACTTGAGAGTGTTTTAATAATTCATTTAAATTAGCCCTCCCAGATTCCTTTATTATCTGCCCATTTTTATTCATATAAAACTGAACTGGATTCCCATGAGGATTAAATTTCAATTCTTCGGGAAATTCATTTGGCAAAGTTACCTTAATATTAGTTCCGGGGTTTGATGGCAGAGCAAAAATACCCATTGGAACAGAAGGATAAGTAGGATTTCTTCTTTGTTCTTCTGCAATTGTTTTTTTTGCGACAGCAGCATAATTTTCATTGATTTTTTGGGGATCATTAAAATCTCTAGTAAGCCCGCAAGCCCCAAGAAAAGCGCCGAGTGCTACAATAGATAAATTTCTAAGTGTTCTTTTGAAATTCATAAAGCGTTGGAATTATTTTAATTTATAAATATTTCGTTTTGTAACTATTTAATAATAG
>JACQLJ010000031.1 GCA_016234065.1 Candidatus Pacearchaeota archaeon | reverse complement strand
AGAACCTTTTCGTCGCACTTTTCACACGCCATCGCCCTCAATAGAAATCCGTTTTTGGAAACATTTACCCTATGCATCTTTTTGCTGCACTTGCTGCAAAGTATCGTGTTGTCGAATATGTCTTGCGCCATGTTAGGACACCTGCGGTTTCCTCACACTGATCTTCCCTTTGTTTAATTTCATATTAGGTAAAAGGAGGTGCATAGAATTATTCATAATATACACCCACTTGTATACACAGAAGAATGTATATTTATAAATGTTTTGGATTTTTGGGTTTTGTGTATAAATCCAAAATAAAGAAATAAAAAATGTAATTTTCCGTCGGTATTTTGACTTAAGATAGATCTCAAAAACATTTTTAAACTTGGTTTACCAATAATTTACTATGACAAAAAGAGGTATGGCATTTTACACTGGTAATCATTACTCATTCTCAATTACGCCGAAATGTTTAAAAGTGAAACATTTTGGTAATTCTATCTAAAATGATTATAAAAAAAGAAAAAATGTCAAAAAGGGAATTAGAAATAAGAGTAAAAAAAGTAGAAAGGGCTTTTAAAGAATTGAGAAATAACCCAAGTTTAGTAGAAAAAATAGAAAAAATTTTAGTCCATTAGGAATCTTCTTCTTAGATCATTATAACCATAAAAAGTAGGTGTCCTGTAACCCTTAATCAAATTAATGGTCTTGTAAGCCCCAACTGCTTTTGAAGATTTCAAGGTCCTATCATCATCTGAAAATATTAAATCACAATTCCTAATACTAGCACAGGCAACAATTTTAAAATCTTTTAGAATTTTTTTTCTTCCAACCCCTCCCCCATTCTTTCTATATTGATTAAAATATTCTTTTGCTAAGTTTGAAATTGTTGATGAATCATGCACCATTTTTTTTGAAGCAATATTATCATAAATCTCTAAAATTTGTTTTGGAGCTTTTCTTAACTCATCCCTCACAACTTTAAAATTACAAATAGAAAAATTTCCTCTGTTTTTTATAATCTTTTTTGCTAAAGATTCTCCATAAATTTTATCTGCAGCAAGTCTTCCCATTGTAGAAGCATCAATAATCACATTCACCATTTTTCCCCCTTTTTTTTATAATAATCATGTTCTTAGTCTTCATTTTCATCATCCTTTTTTATTTCTTCTGTCATAACTTTGACAAATTCTTTCTGGATTTTTGGGATAATATTATTTCTTTCTTTTTCTATATTTTCAATATTTTTTTGTATTTGATCTGGGTGTATTAACCCTGCTCCTTTATTTTCAATGTAAATTCTGTGGATTATCTGGCTAAGTTCATCACCAACATTTCCATCAGGCCCAGAATCTTTAAAAAAATGAGAGAATATATTTTTTAGAGGGGATGCGTCTAAGATCAATGATGAAGGATAGTCTGCAGGATTAGGTCCTTTTTTTAAGAAATAATTCATAAAAAATTCTGGAGAAAGTTGTTTTTCATTGCCTATTTTTTTAAAAAATTCCTTAAACAAAATATCTTTTTCAAGAAAGAATTTCAAAAATGAAGGGTGTGACAGATAGAAACTAAGAGATATTACTTCTGGTTTCCTAACAAAGTCTACAATCTCTTTAACTAGTTGTTTATCTACATTTCTTAAATGAAACTGTTGAAGGGTTTCCATAATCCACATTTCCCAATCAACCGAATAATATTGCTTATTGTCTTTTGCCTCTTCTTTTTTAAGAGATTTAATATATCTTAACGTGTGGGTTATCCTATCTACTGTTGAAAGAGACATTTTATCTTTCAGGCCTTCAAGTATATCTGACTGTGCTTTTTTCCCAAGTGCATAGCTCCAAAAAACTTGTTTTCGTGCATCTGTAGAGAGAAATTCCCTCAAATCTTCTATCATGATCTAGTATATGTACTACTCCTATACTATTAGAATAACTAAGTTTCTTTATAAATCTTCTGTTTTTAAAAATTTTTGTGTAGTGCCTAACCTACCACCACAAAATTCCCAGCCTGTAAAGAGCCCAGCCTATCCAAAGAACCAAAACAAGATACAAAAGAGCCAAGCCTTTTGACAGGGGAAACCAATTGTATTTCTGCCTTGCGACTTTCTTGTACCATCTAACAACCCTTTGGGAATATGCCGTCAAATTGGCAATTAGGAATCCACAAGCAATATGTAAAATATCAAAGCCTCAAGATTGAATGCCATATTTCTTTATGGAAGAGGTTTTTATAAAAGTTTATAAAACGAAGAATTTGTGGTTTTTTATGGCAGACGGCACAAACAATGGTTTGTATGAAAGTTTAACAGAAGGAAGACATCTAAATGACACTCACAGGGGAATAATCAGGAAGGTTCTTGGAACAAAGGGAGGAGGATTGGTTTTGTTCACTCCTCTTGGAAGAAAAGGGTTAAGCAATGGAAGTCCTTTGTTAGGTATTTTTGATAAATATTTCATAGAAGGACACAACTACAGAACAGCCATTAAACTAAATGTGGCCTTCAATGGTCCTCTGTATAGGTTGGGAAATGTGACTTTATTGGATAATGTTGAATTGCCAATATTCACTGAAAAAAAAGGCAGTCAATATGGACCATTCAAACATCGTGGAGCAGTCCAACGTATGGGCAGTTTTTTTGGAGGTTGTAAGGAAATATCTCAAAATTTGGAAAATGACTACAAAGGAAAATACAAAACACATGCTGAAATTATATCAGGAATAAATGAAACTGATTTAACTCCTGAAAGGCTTAGGCAATTGCTTCCGGGAAAAATTGTTTATTGATAAGCATACAAATTCTTAAAAGGTTTCAATTTTATATTAATAGATGATCCATGTAAAAAAGGGTTTTCTTCAAAGGGGTTTTGTTCCTGATTACGAAGCTTTAAGAAATCTCTTTATTCAAAACAAGCCCTTTCAGATTATATCCCCTCCAGGTTCATCAGCGCCGCCCAGCCAAAGGGCTAATGCAGTAAGTTCCGCGATAGGAAGAATAGAAGATGCCTCAAAAAAGCACGAATTTGCTCTTCCTCATGAACCATTGTTCCGCCTGATTCATTATCTTGACGGCATTGATTCCAGTGCGGCATTTTTGTATACTCCCGGCGTCTTGGACGAAGTTTATTTCGACGAGCCCACTTTAGAATCAATGACAAGCATCTCTGAAGGCTTGACAAGAATTTTCCCTGTTCCTTTGGTGTCTTTTTACGAAGGAGAAAAATTCAAGATTCCTGTGCTGAATCTTTATGAAGGCGGCAAATCAGTCAGAAGAACCAAGGCATTCAGCAGTAATGAAGAGTATAACCTTAGATGGAAAGAAAATTTTGAGAAAGGGGTGTCGGATAGAATGAAAAGAACAGGTCCTGAATTTGTCAAGGAAATGGGAGAAGCTCTTAGATCAAGACGCAAATAAAAACTTATAAATTCCGGAAAAGTATTTGGATTTATAATGAAAGGGTTTTTAGAAGAGGAATACACATTCTTTGACACTTCAGACGGACTTTTCAGGAGAAAGGGAGAAGTCGTTATTCTAGAGGGTT
>JACQLJ010000034.1 GCA_016234065.1 Candidatus Pacearchaeota archaeon | reverse complement strand
TTTTATTTTTTGAACAGCTATCCTGAAAGAATTGCAAATCAATGGCGCTTAAAAGCAAGCAGTCAAATGGTTCCTGCTTTGTTGTATGTCGTTGTTTATATGAGGCACACCCCAAATCTTGAGAAGGCAATTGCTTTTGCTTCAGAGCATCTTGATTACCCTCTTGCTTTGGATTTCAGAAAGGTTTTTTATGATGTTGAAATCAGCAAATTCTCAACGATAAAGGAGAGTTTGGATAATTATCTTGAAACATGGAGGGACTATTCATTTGAATTCATAGAAGCATTCCATCTTATTGAAAGCAGTTTGTTTGAGCCGGACGAAGAAAGAAGAATAGCAACTCTTGAAAAGGCATTGCAGGTTGTTTTAGATGGGGTTTATGATAAAATGCTCAAGTTCACGCATGATGTAAGAAGTCCCTTGACAAATGTCTACATGCTAACTGTTGTCCTACCTGTTTTAGGAATTGCGCTTCTCCCTCTTGCTTCTGTTCTTGTCGGCGGATTTTTGAAATGGTATCACATTTTTATTTTGTATACGCTGATACTTCCTTTCGTGACACTCTATTTCACAGATAAAATAATGCTTTTACGTCCAGGGGGATATGGAGAAACAACTTTCTTGGAAAAAAATCCGCTTTATTCAAAATACAAAAGCAACGATGCTTTTATTTCAGCTGGCGCAATTGCATTTCCGATAATTTTGCTTGGATTATTGCCGTTGATTTTTCAATACACTCCTTTCCCATCTTTAATAGGAATTGGCAAGGATTTTACTTTTTCAGAAATAGGGCTTGGGTTTTTCAGCAATCAAAGGTTTTTTGGATTCATTGAGACCTCAGTCGGAGTTACAGGACCTTTTGGAATCGGCGCTTTGCTTTTTGGACTACTTGTTCCATTCGGAGTTGCTTTATTTTTCATAATTGCATACAATGAGAAAACAAAGGAATTAATAGAAGAAAGAAACAAAACGAAGCAGCTTGAGAATGAGTTTAACAATTCTTTGTTTCAGTTGGGTAACAGATTGGGAAATGGAATGCCTCCTGAAATTGCATTCGGAAAAGTTGCTGAGTCGTCTAGCGGTTTAATCACTGAAAATTTCTTTAGGACTGTGAATTATAACATAAGGCAAAATGGAATGAATGTTGAAAGGGCGATTTTTGATTCAAAGCGAGGAGCAATAATTCAGTATCCGTCTGCGCTAATTGCGACGAGCATGAGGATTTTGATTGAGTCGTCAAAAAAAGGACTTAAGATTGCAGCATTGAGTTTGATGAGCATATCCCAATACATAAAGAATATTCAGAAAATAACACAGAGATTGAGAGACATGCTAGCAGAAATAATCTCCGATATGAAAAGCAATATAACTTTCCTGGCTCCGTTGCTGCTGGGGATTGTTATAGGTCTGGCCGCGATGATAACTGCAATCTTAAACATATTAAATCTCTCCGGATTGAGTGAGAGCGGCTCACAAATCAGCACCTTCAGCAATTTGCTTAACATATTTGATTTAACAAAAATGATTTCGCCTTATTTTCTTCAGATTACAATAGGAATTTATCTGATAGAAATGATTTTTATTTTAACAAGGACTTTAGTCACGATTGATTCTGGTGAAGATAAACTGCAGAACACAAATCAAATAGCTAGAAATCTAAAATCAGGAGTTGTTTTCTATGTCATCACCGCCTTTATCTCAATTACATTGCTGTTTGCGTTGTCATCAATAGTTGTAAGCGGGTTTGGATGATAAAATTTATTAATCCTCTTAGCAAAATTACCAAATGGCTTTTGTAAATATTTTCATTTTTGTTATCGCCGCGATTGTTTTTATTTTTGCTTTTGAAGTTTTTAGGGTATTTTATTACGCAAATAAAATGTCTCCTGCATACAAAAATTCAGGGAAATTTGAGAGAAAATTAAGAAATCCAAAAATGAGAATTTTAGTTACTGGAGATAGCACCGGATTTGGTTTTGGGCTTAAAAATCCAAAAGAAAGCGTCGCTGGGAGATTAGCAAAAGATTTTCCAAATGCAGATATAAAAAATGAAAGTGTTAGCGGATTTACAACAAGCGACTTGGAAAAAAGTTTTGGAAAACAAAAACAGAGAAAATATGACTTGAATGTTTTTATGATTGGCGGAAATGATATTATGAAGTTTCAAAATATTCAAAAAAGCGGAGAGAATCTGAAAGTGATTTTGCAACGAGCTAAAAAGTTTTCCAAGAATATTGTTCTTATGCCTTCTGGAAATGTTGGTTTGTCGCCGATTTTCTTTTTTGTTTCCGCAGTTATTTTCACTTACCGAACGCGAAGAATGAGAAAATTATTTATGAAAATTGCAAAACAGGAAAAAATAATGTATGTTGATTTGTTCAACGAAAGAAAAGATGAAGAATCGCTCAAGGACATAAATAGGTATTATTGCGAGGACTATTTGCATCCTAGCGGGGATTTATACGGGATTTGGTACGGAAAATTAAAGAAAGTTTTACAAGATGGTAAAGTTATGAAAAGATGATTTATTTTTGAATTCAGTGAAACATTTATTAACATCTTTTGTTTTTTTCGCTTATGGATAAAAAAGTTTCGCAAGCTCACTTTCTTTCGTCTCTGAAGAGCCAAAAAAGAGCGATTATTTCAGATTATCTTCCTTGGCTTATTATCGGAATAGCGACTCTTGCTGTCTTGATGTTCGCGGTTTTAATAATGAGGGAAAAGGGCATCTCACTCATAGACAAAGTTAAGGATTTAATAATGCCTTGATGAAAAATGGAATTAACAACAGAACAGCTGATAAAAATTCTCCTTGGTGTAATTGTTGTTGCAGCAGTTATATTTTTGCTTTATAATTTTTCCAGCAATATAACTGAATTTTTCAAGACAGATGTTGATGATAAGCAAAAAACTGCGGGAGAACAGGTAGATACAAAAGACATAATTCAAGTTCAGGAGAGCAGCCAATTATTTACTCCTCCCAGAATCGTTGCAGCAGTTCCATTATCAATAGCTGGATGTTATATGGGAGCGAAACTTGGCACACTCGTTGTTTGGGCTCCAGTAGTTGGAGGCGCAGCGCCTTTTGTTGGATGTTTAATTGGAGGCGCAGCAGGAATAGTTGCTGGAATACCAATAGGTGATTTGTCAGAAAAAACATGGAATTACATAAAAGATTTTTTTTAAAAATGAAAAACAAAAAAGGATTTTTGCTTGCAGAAGAGACACTGAAAATAATAATCGCAGTTATATCCCTAATTTTTTTGATTTATTTTTTGACTCAGCTTTATTTTAACACCAAGGAATCAAAAGAATTAGAATTTGCAAAAGAATCGCTGAACCATTTGAACGAATCAATTCAAGCAAAATTAAATGAGGTTGAAATTTACAATCCAGAGGGCTGGATTTTAGTAAGTTGGCCGCATAAAACACTGAAAGGAAATCCTGGATTTAGGGAAGAAATCAACAACGATATTCCGAATTCATGCTCTAATTTAGGGTGGGAAAAATGCATTTGCATATGTGCAGATACTACGGCGTTAAATTTAGAAGGAAGCGATTGCGACAAAAAAGGAATTTGCACACAAAGTGACTTTATTATAGATAAAAATGAAGAAATAAGGATAGGTCCTGATTTTTTACCGAATTGGATAAGACCAAAAACAGATGTATCAAGAAATCAAATAACATTAAAAGATTTTCCTGTAAAATTAATTATAAATCCAGAAGATAAAAAAATAAAGAAAAAATAAAATGAATCTTGATGAATTGATAAAGTATATAATTTGGATAACATTTTTTTCAATAGCAAGTATGGCAATTTATTTTGGCTTGAAGAAAGTGGGTGTTTTATGATATTAAAAATAAAAAAACAAGGTGAATTGACAACACAGCAAATCGTTATTATAGTTATTTTAATGGCAAGTTTCTCAGTGATTTTATTTTTATTATTTCGGCTGAATCTTGGTGAGCAGACAAATGCAGAAATATGCCATAATTCAGTAATTCTTAAAGAGAAATCAGTTATTGGTGGCTCTTTGAACTGCAGAACAAGTTATGTTTGCATTTCTGGAGGAGAAAATTGCAAGGACATAATTCCTACAAAAACAATAAAAGTTGATGCAAATAACAAGCAGGAAATTATGAAAGCAATTGCCGATCAGATGGCAGAATGCTGGTGGATGTTTGGTGAAGGGAAAGTTGATTATGCGGGAACTAAAGATAGTGCGTTAGGAAAAAATATCTGCGCTGCTTGTAGTATATTAAAATTTGACAGAACAATTAATGAAAATGCACAAAAGATAACTTATGAAGAATTGATAACTAAAGGACTTCTCAAGCCGAAAAATACTCAAGAGACCTATTTGAGTTATTTGTATGATGTTAACTCTCCAGAAGAATTATATAAAAAAGATATAAGTGGTAGGATTGAAAATGACGCGAAAAATAAAAAAGAAATTAATTTTGAAGAAAAGTATATGGTTAGAACTGGTTTAGCTAAGGGGGCATTATTTGACTATGCAAAATATCTTGGCTTTGAATCGGATAAAATTATACTTCCATATTTTTTTGAAACAAATAATATCCCAAATCCACAATGCGACGAGTTCATAACAAAAGCATAAAATTTTGTTAACATATACAACAATGATTTCATCTGGAGGCATGATTAGATAATTTTATTAAGAATTTTGAGTTGTTTTTTAGATGAATATTAAGGGGCAGATTCTTGCTGAAAATGTTGTTTTTATAATTTTGAACCTGATTTTTCTGACTATTTTGATGCTTTTTGTTTTTTCAAAGATGGGCGGCGAGGCGCAACTTGAAGAGAAGTATTCAAAGCAAATCGCGCTTATGATTGATTCTGCAAGACCGGGAACAATGATTCATCTTAATATGGAAGATGCTTTTGAAAAAGCGAAGCAAAATGGAGTTAATTACGAAGATGTTGTTTCAATAAGTGATAATTTGGTAAATGTAAAACTACGCGAGAAAACTTCGCAATCATATTCTTTTTTCAATGATGTAAAAGTGACTTATGAGTTTGATTCACAAAATCAAAAGGAGTATTATTTTTTCGTAGATAAAAAATGAACAAAATCGGCGCAGACAAAGTGATTTCAGTGTACTGGTTTATTATTCTGTTTTTAGTTGCGGGAGCGGTTGTCTATATTGTATCGGAATTTTACGGCAAGCCGTATGATGTAAGAGAAGTGGAAGCAAACATCATGGTAAACCAAGTTGCTGATTGCCTTTCTGAAAACGGAAAACTTATTGAATTAAACGAAGAATTCAGAAATGATTTCATGAAAAATTGCCGCTTGAACTTCAAAACAGAATTTGAAGGCGAAGGTGAATATTATCTTGAGATAAACTTCACGGATTTTCCAGATGGTAAAAATAAAGTTTTTTCTGACATAATCACCGGCAACTTAAATCTTAAAGAAGGTCTTTTGATTACGAAAGATTCTGGCTCATTTAGATATTCATTAAAATCATTTTACTCTTTGGCAAAAGATGGCGATTCAGAAAAAGAAATCGTTGTAAAAATATTATCAATAGTGAGAAAAACAGAGAAAAATGCAAAATAGTTTTTTGAATACGAAAAAGGCGCAAGTTGGAGACACGATGACGTGGTTAGTTGCAACATTGATTATTGTTTTTGTTATTACTATTTCTGTGCTGGCAGTAAGCATTTCTCCAAAGTTATTTGATAAACAAATATACCTAGATGATAAAAAGAAGGATTTATTAGCAGCAAAATCAATCTCTGGGTTTCTGGAAAATAAAAAGAATGTTGATATACTAAATAAAAGAGATTACTCTAAATTTGAAGTGGAAGTTAAAAAATTAATTTCGGTAATGTATCCTTATTTTCCTTTCACAAAAGATTTTAGTGGTGCATGGAATTTTGAATTATATGAAGGCGAAGAACAAAGAATTAGAATTCTAACTTATTCTCCCCCAATAAATATAAACCTTGAGTTTGAATCAAAATTTGTTTTAGAAAATGATAAACTAAGATTTTGGGCTGAATGTTCAGGAGGAAGATGCAAATGATTCAAAACAAAAAAGCCGATGTTTCTATAACAATCTTAGTAATCGGCATTGTGGCGATATTTACTTTGACAATAAGCAGTTTTCTCTGGAGCAATGCAACAGAATCAAGAAACTTTGCAGGAATAGGATTGATTGAGACGATAAACTCTGTCTCAGATGAAATTGCCTTTTCTAAAAACACTGATTTTAAACTGGATTATCAAAATTCAATTGATTACGGAAATGTTAAAATATCCATAAGCCAGGACGAAAAAGGAAATATTATTGTCAGCGGTCAGTCATACAGAAAGAATTCTCTTTTTAATAATGGAGATGAGAAACTATTGGTTAATGTTTCATATTACAAAAGATAGTTTTTTATAAAGAGACAAAGTTTTTAAATAAAAAATCCTTAATCAAAATATGAAAAAGGGGAAGCGCGGACAAGGATTGAGTGTTAATGCAATAATTCTTATCGTTCTTGGAGTTATTGTTTTGGGTGTTTTAGTTCTAGGTTTTACAATGGGATGGAGTAATTTTTCATCATACTTTTCAACGAATAATGTTCAAAGCATCGTGACTGCATGCAGTGCAGCATGTGCAACGCAGAGTGTTTATGATTTTTGCAGTGTTGAAAGAACTTTAAAGACGTCAGATATCTACAATGGGGATAAAGTTACTTGCAATATTCTAGCAAATCTTAAAGGGGATGAATCAAATGAAGGTTCAGCTAAGTATAAAGAACTAAACCCAACAAAAACAGGGTTACCTAACTACAATAGTTTTGGGGTTTCCTGCGGTGTTAAATTATGTTCTTAGTCATTAAATAAATTTTTCTAAATATTAAAAATGTCTGATGATTTTGGATTTTCTGAAAGAAGGAATAAGAGAAAGGACAAAAAGAAAAATAGAAAGAAACATCCTTACAGGAAAGGTGGACAGAGAAGAACAGAAGAAAAAAAGTGATTGTATTTCCCACCCAC
>JACQLJ010000029.1 GCA_016234065.1 Candidatus Pacearchaeota archaeon | reverse complement strand
ATTTTTAGTGTATACTTATTGTGTATACATAGATGTGGCTACTATTTAAATATTTTGGTTGGCTCGGCTTTGCACAAAATATATTTTAAGATCCATAAACTATAAAAAGTCAATAAATAAATTATTTCTATGATAGATTTATTAAGAAAATTAAGTGGAACCTCAAAAATAGGGTTAAGTTTGGCAGTAGTAGGAACAATTTCTCTTTTTTCTAATATAGGATATGATGCTTTCAGGGAATATACAAATCAATACAAAAAATTACCTCAAGTTGCTGAATATTTACAAGCAATAGAAGAATTTAATTTATTAAATTCTGAACTACAAAATAAACGATTGGATTCAGACTATCTTGAAAGACTTAAAAATGTGACAGAAGTTGCCAGAAGTGTTATAAGAACAGAAAATACTACAGAAGTTTTAAATTATAGAGAGTTTGCTAGTAAAAGTCGCAAGATATATCTATCTGGAATAGGATTGGGATTTTTAATGCTCATTGCTGGCGGAGGATTATTTGTGGCAGGATTTCCAAACCAAAATAGAGATACTAATCCAACCAATTCTTCTAGAAAAATTTCTACTACATAATTTGGAGATATCTTAGGGTTAATCAACCTCTTCAATTTCTGCAACTATTTTTTTTATGTCTTTCATGACTTTAGCCATGACTTCTGATTCGTTTGCGCGGGGATTTCTTTCCATATGTTTAATAGCATAAGACGCGCCAGCAATAACAGCTCGTTTGACAAGCTCCTTTTCCATTCATCTAATTGCAACAAGCACTTTAAAAATATTTATGTGAAATTTGGTGAATTCAAATTATATTGATAAAACAATCACGCGGATTCTGTGCGGATTCCATCAGAGACAATTAAAAGGATATATTCTAAAGAAGAACCTTGGCTATTGAGAGGAAAGTTTCTAAAAGAAAACCTTCGGTTGTCTTTTATAGCCGTTCAAGTATTAGAGGAGATTCAAAAAACAAATGGTTCTTTATGCAATTTCATCGGAGGCAGTTAGAAATCGGGTTCCACAATTTGAGGAGATTAGAAAAGAAACAGCGGGTTCTTTTCATATTCAAACCATTTAAAAATCTCAAATGTCTTTTTTCTAAATGGACCTTAAGAAGTTAAAAGAATATTGGGATAAATTCTGGTTTATTGTCTGGAAAGATGACAGCTTCAAAGGTTGGTTAATCTCGCTCGCATTCATATTTGTTGTTGTAAAATTCGTTTTCTTTCCTAGCTTGAGTTTTGTTACCGGAACAATCATACCATTGGCAATAGTTGAATCGTGCAGCATGTATCACGACGGAAACTTGCTTTCTGATTTTGATTCTTGGTGGCAGTTAAATCAAGAAAAATATTCAGAATTCGGAATTGAAAAAAATGAATTTGAGTCATTTAGTTTCAAGAACGGATTTAACAAAGGAGATATTCTTTTCATAACTGGCGCAAACACAAAGAATCTGGAAATAGGTGATGTGATAATCTTTTATGCTGGGCTTAATTATCCTGTAATTCACAGAATTGTAAAGATAGAGGAAATAAGTGGTGTGAGATTTTTTTCAACATTGGGGGATCATAATTTAGGCCAATTAGGGAGCGAAAAGAGCATAAGCGAGGATAAGATTATAGGAAAGGCCCAGTTGAAGGCGCTGCCTTATGTTGGTTGGATAAAGCAGATATTTTTTGAGGCCAAAAAGCCAAGTTCTGAAAGGGGTTTTTGTGAGTAATTTTAAACATAAATTAAGTAACTTAGCCCACCCAACTCGCGCCCCGACTTTGCTATCAGTTAAAAAATTGCCAAAATCAAAGCACTCGCCCACCCCATTAACAATAAAACATCAATCTAAATTAACTTATAACTATTAATTATTAGGCTCAAAAAATTTACTAATTGAGTTAGCAAAATTATTTAAATTGCTATTTTCTAGTTAGGCAGAATTATAGAAAATGAAATTTTGCCCAAAATGCGGTTCTGTGCTTATTAAAAAAACCAGAAACTTCGGTTGCCCAAGATGCAATTATTCTACTAAAGAGAAGATAAAAATTGGCTCAACTGAAAAAATGAATGAGCGCAAAGAAGTTGTGGTGATGAAGGAAAAAGACGCTCAGACGCTACCAGTTACTTCTGAGACATGCAAGAAATGCAAGAACAAAGAGGCATATTTCTGGACAATTCAAACACGCGCCGGAGACGAGGCAGAAACAAAGTTCTTCAAATGCACAAAGTGTGAATATACCTGGAGAGATTATAGTTAATCAAAAGTTATTTTGTAGCACATATTTCTTTAAAAGTAATTAATTCTCAAATTAAGAATGAAAATGACTAAAAAACAGACATTAGAGGCAGTTGCTCGATATGTGGTGTTAAGCGAAAACACCAACAATTTAAGTGGTTTAATAAAAGGGGAACATCATTTTTTGATAGAAGGGGAGTCAGCAAGTGAGGAGACATATGAACCTTACCGACTTCGTCATGGGTGGGCAGTTGACATTTTGGCAGAAAGAATGGAAAAGGAAAATGCTTTTGCATGGTTTGTTGACGGATCTCCAGATCAAGCAAATAATCCAAACATCTTTAGGTTAGTTCCATTTAATAAAAATGGTTTGAAAGCACTGCCTTATTATAGTAGAGAATTAGATTTTGATGACCTGTTAGGAATGGAATTTTCTGAGACTGAAAAAGGATTATTTATAGCAGTACCAAAAACTAAGAAAAGAGGTTACATAGACACATTAAGAACTGAGAGTGGATTTAAAACATATGCAGAACAAGTTGATCTTAAAGATGGAAGATTACATCAAAAAGCTGTTCTGAGTAGAATAGAAAAATTATTTGATAATCGCGATTTCTGACTTAATAGAGATTATAGTTAATATTTTAAACTAATTCTGATAAAAAGTATCATTGGCTCCGTAGCTCAGCTTGGTAGAGCACTAGACTCTTATGCCCAACTTTCTTCAAAGAAAGTTCGGCGCTCAAAGAACGAGTTGCAGAGATATCTAGGTGTCGTGGGTTCAAATCCCATCGGGGCCATTCATGCCATTGAACCAAGCGAAATGGCATTGGATTAGGACAAATCAGTTTAAATGAAATCAGGAAGGGGTTAATGTAAGGGGAAACGTAGTTGTCCCTCAGGTTCAATAATGGGGCCATTATCTATAAAACTCAGGCGCAACCAATCTTACCATTGCCATATGGATTGCCTGTTTAATTTGACCTTTTCTATCTACTCTTGCATTGGTAAGCAAGCTTACAATTCCTCCTTTAGAGCCAATTTTATTTTCTTTAGTAATTCCTGTTATTCGACATGCTTGACTTAAATCTAATCCTTCCTTTAAAATAAGAGAAACTATATTTAATGGAACTTCAAATCCTCCTGAATGTCCTTGAGAATAATTCTTTCCATCAAATATTGAACAAACACCCAAATCCGCATAACCTGATTCTGAATAAGGAAATGGTATTAAACCACTCTCTAAACCAATACTATAATCACAATATCCAAAAGAAACTTTAGCCCTATTTCTTGCACCCAAAACAATCTCCTCAAAAGTCATTGGTTGTTCTGCTACGCCTGAATTTGTTCCATAATTCCTAAGTATGATTTTTAAGTTGGGGAAATGTTCTACAAAAACTTCTCTGACTGCCACAACTTTTACAGGATTTTTAGAACCAACATTTACTATCATCAAAAAACCCCGAAAAAAACCTTTTTATTATTTGTGGTGATTAATGATATTTTTCCAAAATCTTCATTGCTCTTTCCAAATCATCAATTCCTTCTTGGATGTCTTTTTTAAGAAGTTTATGGGAATTCAGATGTTCTTTTAAAAAAAATCTTGCTTTCTCCAGAACTTCTTTTTCAGAATACATCAACGGAAATAAGTGCTGGAAAAATGCTTTAGCATAGTATTTGTCTTTTTCCAAGAAAATTTTTTCAATGTTTTCAAAAAACAACAGAATATAATTTCTTAGTTCTTTTTTCTGATTTCTTAAAAAAAATCCTCCCATTGCCTCCCTTAAATAATCCACACTCTTGTCGTTTTTTGATACAAACATTTTCCAGAATTTTTCCTTATTTTTTAAGTTTGATGCCTCTGAAATAGCGGCCATTTTTTCACCGCGATCGCTTTTGTCATTTTCCATCTCTTTTTCAAGCAATTTGTCTGCCTCAGAATGTTGAAGCATTTGCAATCTTGAAATAATAGCCCATCTTTTTTCCTGATCAAATTCAAGATTTTTGAATTTTAATTTTCCATTCAGGATATCTAAAAGTATCTCAGCATGGTCTTTTTTTAAAGAATAAGAAATCAAAACACCAAACCAGACATTTTTGAAATCTTTATCTGCTTGAGAAGAGAGCATCTTTAATCCCAAATCAAAGAATTTGCTAGAATATTCATAGTAAGAATTATCACCAATGTAAAAATTCATTGCTATTTTGGCTCTTGTAAGCATTCTTTCCAGTGAAAAAAGATTATTTTCATAAGGTGAGTTTTTTATAACTATATCTATGAATAATTTTGGATCAAGGTTTGCATCACGGAGCATTTGCCATAAAGTTCCGTAAGCCATTTGTCTTGTCAAATTGTCTGAAATTTTTTCAATATTATTTAAAATAAAATCCAATGAATTCTTGTCAAAAATGTCTTTTACATAATCATTGTCTTCATAATTCAAAAAAACAAAGTCAGGTTTTTTCATGCCGATGAATTCACTAATATTTTTTGAATTTCCTTCATAGTGAACTTCGGCAACTTCTTTTTTATCTTGATAAAAAAGTCCAACTTTTGTCTTGTGTTGTCTTAAAATTCCATTACTTTTAGAGGGATTTTGGATTATTTTGAAAGATGAAATTTTTCCATCATTACAAAAAATTTCTGGAGTTATTGAATTAACGCCTGTTGTTTCAATCCATGATTTGAACCATTCTTTCAAATTCACTCCAGAACTTTTTTCCATACACTCAAGAAAATCTTTCAATTCTGTATTTTCCCACTGATATCTTTTGAAATATTCAACTATCCCTTTACGAAAGTTTTTTTCTCCGATATAAAACATTAATTGCTTTAAGACACTTGCCCCTTTTGCATAACTTATTCCGTCAAAATTGCTGAAAGCGACATCTGTGTCCTTTGCATCTGCTACGATAGGGTGCGTCGTGATATATTGGTCTTGCAAATAAGCCCAGGATTTTCTGGCGTAAAAATTTTCCCAAGCGTCTTTGAATTCAGTTCCTTTAACAAGAGTAAAATATCCCATTAAGTCAGCAAAACTTTCATTAAGCCACAAGTCATCCCACCATTTCATCGTTACTAAATCACCGAACCACATATGTGCCATTTCATGAGTTATTACTGTTGCTAATTCTGCTCTCTCTGTGCGCGTCATGCTTCTCCTAACAATAAAATGCTCAGAGAATGTTACTGCTCCTGGTTGCTCCATTGCACCGTAATTAAACTCTGGAACGAAAATCTGATCATATTTAGCAAAAGGATATTTGTAATCAAAGAATTTTTCATAAAAGTCCAGTCCTTGTTTTGTAATTTTAAAAATTTCTTTATATTGGACATATTTTTTCATTGATTTTCT
>JACQLJ010000028.1 GCA_016234065.1 Candidatus Pacearchaeota archaeon | reverse complement strand
TTCATAACTTGATAATCTTGGGACTAAATGAATTTCCATATAATCTTTACTCCTGTTAGGTTCATTTAACCAATCATTAAAGGATTTATCTCCTTTAATCTGATTTATTGGCCCTATAGCTTGAATATTAGCAATATTATCTACCAATATCTTATCAAACTTTCCTTTTATTTTAGAATGAGGAAACATATGGTCTTCTTCAAAATCTTTTGGAACTCTATCTCCATAGATAATACTTAAAATAATCTTACTTCTATCAGAACTATAATGTACTTCATTTAATAAATCTTTTAATTCTTCACCTTTCCTGATTACCTTATTTCTTTTTAAGAATACTTTAAAAATTTCCTCCATAGGAAACAATTTCTTTTTATTTTCTTTTATTACATCCCTAGAATCTTTTAATAAAGAGTCTGATTGCCCACCAAAAACACCATTTAAAAAAACTGAATAAATATATTTTCTCATTAAATCATAATTTTTTGAGGTATTATCTATCTCTTTTAATTTATTTACATATACAAAATAAACTAATGGGATAATTGCATTATTACTTCTAAGATATTTTTTAGATGTAATATTTACCAATTTTAAAAATTCTATTACCACTTTTATTGAATTTTTTATTTCTTCCCAATATTCTTTTATTAAATCGACATTAATTTGATTAAAATTCTTTATTTGGTATTTTATATCTTTATCTATTAAGACTAAAGAGGTTTTGAGAATAAAATCATTATCAAATTCAAAATCTCTTCTATTTATTTCTTCTAAAAATTCTCTAAATTCTTCCCTTGCATCAATTTTTCTGGTTCCGCCCTTCCAATATTGTTTTATCTTAGAAAAAAGTAAATCTGAATATGTCAAAGTTATTCCTCCAGAATTAACCCTAACAAAAATTTCAAGTGCCTCTTCATCTCTTTTATCTTTCCCAATTTCATAATAAGAAATATTCTTTTCTGATATTATCTTCCAAAATCTATTAAGGTTGTCCAAAATTCTATTTTTATCTTTCCCTTCTATTTTGTTTTTTATAGTTATTTCTTCCCAATAATCTGTTAAAGAATCTGGCTGTTTTAACAATAATGCTACTTTATGCCAAAGTTTCTCTTCCCTATCTTTAAAATAAGGTTCTTCTGATTCTATCAACTTAAATTCATAATGTCTTTCATTTATCTCTTTATTTTTGTCATTGTTGCTGAGTAAATTGAAATATAATTGTTTTTTCTTTTTCTTTCCATAAGACACATCTTCAAATAATCCCCTAAATGCAAGATTCAAGATTGTCATTCTTTGCTGACCATCCAAAATTAGAGTTATATTCCTACCCTTAAAAAGATCTAATGTAACAGATTCATTCTCAGTATTAGTTTTTCTAATAAATTCTAAAACAGAAATATTATCTTCTTTTAATCTTTCATAATTAACTTCCCAAAATAATAATGTCCCAACAGGATACCCCCTCATTATGGAATCAAAAAGGTCATAAACTTTATCTTCAAATTTATTTTTATCTGTATTCCAAACAAAATCTCTTTGAATATCTGGAAGAAAATACCTTTCATTTATTCCATCTACAAGGTCTTTAATACTTATATCTTGATATTGCCCCATTTTCAACTCACAGGCTCTCCTTTATTTTGACCACGCTTGGGCGAAATAGGGTGAATCATGGCACCGATTCACCTCTCTTGTCCAAATATTTCATGAACTCATCTTCGGTAAATTCTTTTTCAACCACGTTGCTTCCATTCCATTTGCATTTTTTGCATCCCCATCCTTTGCTACCTCTGCCTTCCTCTCCACCAAGGACAACATGAACTTCATCGCTCCGACATTTAGGGCATTCGCGAACCTTGAATTTTTTCGCGGACTTCTTGTTTTTTATTCCTTTTTTCTTGTTGTATTATTCTTCTTATTTATATCCTTCCAAAATCCAGGAAGGGGTTTTTAATTTTGGTTTCTTTGCCATTTTATTTTTCCCTTATGATTTTTTTATTTGTTATTGAGTTTTCAACCAGATTTGAAGAGGATTGAATTTTTTCCCCAAGACCATCAATTATCTTTATTCCCAAAGAGTCACAAATTTTCTTTTCCGGAATTTCATAAGAATATCTTTCTCCCCCTTTCGCAAAAATCACAGGTTTCACAAATTCAAGCGATTTGCAAACAGTTAAATCATCATCTACAGAAATCACTACTTCGTCAACATGGACAAGTTCTTTTATTATTCTTGCTCTTTCTTCCTGAGGCATAAACACATATCCCTTCTTCAGTTTCGTTTGATTGTCGTTATTTATTATTACTACTAACTTATCTCCAAGTTTTTTTGCCAAGTTAAGATATTCCAAGTGCCCTATATGAAGAGGATCAAAATATCCTGAGGCAGCAACCACAACTTCTCCTGAATATCTTTTCATTATTTCTTCTGGAACTTTGTTGTCTATACCAACTTTGTATGTATCTGAATCCTCATGATGAGTGGATGACTCAACAAGTATGGAGGTGCCATTCAAACTACCGCATCTGTGTTTTGTGAAAGGAGGAATCTGCATTGTGTCACCTTCTTTCATTAATATAATGCTTATAAAATCGTCTTCATCTTCTGCTTTTCCGTCAATACCTCTTTCAAGAATTATTCTTCCTTTTTCAATATAAAATGTTTCGTGCTTTTTTTTATGATACTGCAAACTAAATCTTTTGCCATGATTTATGTGCAATTTTTTCCCGCAGTAATGCTCATTATTCACAATTATTTCTTCCTTTCCCCATAACGGCTTTTCAACAACTATTATAGAATCTTTTTTTATCTCCATCATCTTGGACTCCACTCCTGCGATTCTAAACTAAACTCATAAACTTCGCCGGAACATTCATATTTAGAGCAAGTACGGGTAGCATATGTAAATGTTTTTTCCTCTTTATTCACACAAAAATTGACTGTTTTGTTATATTCAAATCCATCCAGATTGCATACTGGTCTGTTTTTCTCAAGACATCTGCATGTGTCTTCATTATAAAAACCAAAATCATCTTCTACAGAATCATCATTATTTTTAACAACATTAGATGTATAATCGTAGATTAAAAATCCCCCAATAATTACCGCAATTGAAGCAACGACTATTAAAATCAACCCCAAATCAATTTTATTCTTTGCTTCTTCTTTATTTTTCTGTTTCATTATATGTCAATATTTGCCTCCTTATGTTCAAAATTTATTTTGAATATGGTGAAGTAAATCATTTTCTATATATCAAGATTTGCCTCCTTTGCATTTTCAGAGATAAAGTTCTTTCTTGACAAAACATCCTCACCCATAAGCATTGAAAACACTCTGTCTGCCTCAACAGCGTCTTCTATGAAAATCTTCTTTATTTTTCTTGTCTTTGGATTCATAGTTGTCTCCCAAAGTTGCTCTGATGACATCTCCCCCAAACCCTTAAACCTTGTTACATTTAAATTTTCTGAACTTGCAATAAACTTTTTTAAATCTTGTTCAGAGTAAACATAGTAGTCATCTTTTTTTCTTATTCTGTATAATGGAGGAACAGCAACAAAAACTTTTCCATTTTCAATTAACTGAGGCATGAATCTGAAAAAGAAAGTCAAAAGCAACGTCTTTATGTGCTCGCCGTCTACATCGGCATCAGTCATAATTATGATTTTCCCATACCTTATTTTTTCTAAATTAAAAATCTCTCCAACTCCTGTCCCAACAACAGTTATTAGATTTGATATCTCCTCATTTGACAGCGATCTTACTGGAGATGATTTTTCAACGTTGAGTATCTTACCTCTAAGGGGAAGCACTGCCTGAAATTCTTTATTTCTTGCTTGTTTCGCGCTGCCACCTGCACTTTCTCCCTCTACAATGTAAACCTCTGTGCTTTCATTTTTTTTGCTTGAGCAGTCAGCAAGTTTTCCAGGCATTCCTGAAATTGAAAATGCTGTCTTTCTCCTTACAAGTTCCTTTGCTTTTCTTGCTGCAATTCTTGCTTTCGCAGCATCCAATACCTTTGAAACAATCTTCTTAGCAATCGTCGGATTTTCCTCAAAAAACTCAGACAATGCAACAGTGACGATTGAATCAATCATCCCTTTAACTTCTGAGTTGCCAAGTTTTGTTTTTGTCTGCCCTTCAAACTGCGGTTCTGGGATTTTGATGCTGACAACTGCAGTGATTCCTTCTCTTACATCATCACCAACTAATGACTCCTCTGTTTTTTTTATCATCCCTGTTTTCTGAATGTAATCATTCATTACTCTTGTAATAGCTGTCTTGAAACCTACAACATGAGTCCCTCCTTCAACAGTGTTTATTGTGTTCACAAAACCAAAAATATTTTCTTGATAAGAATTATTGTATTGAATTGCAATTTCTACGATTGTGTTTTCCTGCTGCCTTTTGAAATAAATCGGCTTATGCAATGCCTCTTTTCCTTCGTTGAGCCATTTTGCAAATTCAGACAATCCCCCTTCAGCGATAAAATCTTCCCTCTTATTTTTTATGTCGTCAGTTAAACTTATTTTAAGTCCGGCATTCAAAAAAGTTATTTCTCTGAAGCGCGTCTCAAGAATCTGCCAGTCAAATTTTGTCGCTGAAAAGATTTCATCATCAGGATAAAAAATAATTTTTGTTCCATGCTCTGATTCAGGTATGTCTTTTATCTTTTTGACAGGAGATTTTGGATTTCCTTTTGAATATTCCTGCATCCAAAGTCCTCCGTCTCTTTTTACTTCAGCGATAAATCTTTTTGACAGCGCATTCACGCAGGTTATTCCAACCCCATGCAATCCTCCAGAGATTGCGTATATCTTCTTGTCAAATTTTCCGCCGGCATGAAGTTTTGTCATTATTATTTGCAGCGCAGAAACATTAAACTCAGGATGTTTTTCAACCGGAATCCCGCGCCCATCATCTTCAACAGTCACAGAACCATCTTCATTTAAAGTCACTGATATTTTAGTGCAATATCCGGCAAGCGCCTCGTCAACAGAGTTATCAACTGCTTCCCACACAAGATGGTGCAACCCTTCTTTTCCAGTTGAACCAATATACATTGCCGGCCTTTTTCTGACTGCCTCAAGACCTTCTAGGACTTTGATTGACTCCGCAGTATATTTTTCAGTCATTTTTTGTGAAAATTTTTTAAAAATTCAATAGAAAAAATGAAAGATTGTTTAAAAACCTTGCTGCCAAAATTTAGGCATTTTACGACGGGAAAAGGTGAAATTCAATAAAACTTATTGTTAATTCTTCGGGGCTTTTTTAAAGTCTATTCCCTTTAATTTTTTATGGCAGATAACCTAACAAAAACTCAAAGAAGCTTCTGTATGGGTAAAATAAGAAGTAGAAATACAAAACCAGAGTTAAAGCATAAAGCCAAAAATCTTCATTTAGATTATCAGCCGAAGGCTTTTGGCAATCCTGATTTTATTGACTGGAAAAAGAAAATAGCCGTATTTATTGATGGCTGTTTTTGGCATAAATGCCCTGTTCACTACAAACAGCCTAAATCAAATAAAAAATACTGGCTTCCAAAATTAAATAGAAATGTATTCATAGGCAGAAGTATAATTATACCAAAAGTAAGTGGGTTACTTGAAGTTTTTGCTGATCCGGTTTAAGGCTACTACATAGGC
>JACQLJ010000040.1 GCA_016234065.1 Candidatus Pacearchaeota archaeon | reverse complement strand
TTGGTTAGAGAAAAATATGGTAATATTCCCTCAGTAAAAACTCCAGAATTAAATAATAATTTATGGGTAATTCCTATAGAAGTAAAATATCCAAGAATCTTGTTTGATAAGATAACAGGTAGACCAAAGAGATTAAGGTTTATGAATTTTGAAGAGGTTGGAAAAATAAAAATAGATGCCCAAAAAGGAATTATTTTAGATAAGCCAAGGTATTATGATTTAAGAGCTAAAATAACTTCAAAGCTTGAATTTATTAGGATAAATGTCCAAAAGGCTCTTGTTAAAGTTGCGGCTAATAAATTTTCAAAACTACCATTTTCTGAACATATGCACACCCCCATACAAGATATTATAGCTTATCTTTTAGTAAATGATAAATTAGATATAAGTGAGCAATTAGAAAACCTATTAGAACAAGATAGAGAGAAATATATGAAAACTGTAGAACAACTAATAGAAGTTGGTCTTGTGAGGAGGAATGGAAATTTGCTAATTCCAGACAATGATCTAATAGAGATAGAACAAGTAGGAAAAGATGTCTCTGATAAATTGTCTAAATCTCTTTCTTACTTCTTTGCAACAGGATATGAAAATATAAGAAGCATTCAACAAGTTCTTGGGCCATATTTGATAATTGCAAGTTTTATTTATGAACAGAGTATAGAGTATGGGGAGTCCGTCGGGGTAAGTTATGATGACATTGCGGAAACGATAAGGTCTAATTATGGGAGCCAATTAGTCAAACAATTTAAATTGCCAAGATATATCGTTCAATTAATAGATGTTGGTTTGATAAAACAGGATTCTCAAGGAGGGAATAATTTGTGGCTTCCTTCTGAAGATGTGTTAAATAGTGTGGAGGGCGAATCTGAAATTTTATCTCCAATAAGAAATTTATTTATTGAAAATTAATCAGACAGTTTTTAACCTTTCGGACTGTGTTACCTATCTCAAAAACTTTAAATACCATATTCAAAATACACTATTATGGGAAAGATAAAACTGAAGCTTGTAAGAAGAACCGCTGACACTCTTTTAAAAAAAGGGATAGGTTTCACAGATGCTTTTGAGAGAAACAAGCAAATTCTTGGAAATACTATGCCAAGCAAAAAAATAAGAAACCAGATAGCAGGGCTCTTAGCCAAGATAAAGAAACATCAAATCAATCAATTGAACAAGTTATAAAATGTCTGACGAAAAAAGCAACACTGAAAATTCAAAAGACGATAATGTAGTGTTTATCGGAATGAAACCATTCATGAATTATGTCACTAGCGTTGTAATGCAATTTACGACTAGAAACAGGAGCGAAGTAGTCATAAAAGCGAGGGGGAAGCACATAAACCGCGCTGTTGATGTCGTGGAAATCATAAGAAAGAAATTCCTGAGAGACAGAGAGATAAGAATAAAAAACATTTCAATTGACAGCGAAGAAATGGAGAATAAGGAAGGAAGAATGACCAACGTTTCAACAATAGAAATCACAATTGTTAAGAAATAATTATTTCTTCCAAGTTCTTTCTTAAAAGAGTTGCAGAAAATAATTTTTTATTTTCTTTTGTCCAATTTGCTTTTTATCATTTTTATGTCGTGATGCATTTCCGTAATCATTTTATTTTGCTTTCTTATCCTGAAGAAATTAATTATCACAAAAGCCACGTAGATTGCAAGCAAGCCGCCCAATGCCTGAATTAACGCCATGACATTTACCGGTATTTGTATGATGTTTTCAATTGCCATTTTACTAAAACTTTTAAATGAACCTAATTTAATAATTTTGTCTCTGTAGCTCAGCGAGAACACGAAGTTTTCTCGCGCACTTTCCAGTTTGAATTCGTTTAAACTGATTATTCGCTACATAGCCAAAAAGAAACGGCTTCGCATATTTTTTAAATACTATTCCTTTATTTTTTTGTCTCTGTAGCTCAGCGGTAGAGCGCGGCTCTCATGAGGCCGAGGTCGGGAGGTCAGCACTCCCCAGAGACATTTCAGACAATCATCTTTAATTCATCATCTTTTTTTCTAGGAATAATATGAAAATGGACGTGATTTACAAATTGCCCTGCAGAAGGGAAATTGTTGTTTAGAACGTTAAAACCCTCGGCTTTTTTCTCTTTTACAAGAAACAATGCTGTGTTTTTTATACAATCAAGCAACTCACTCCCTAAGCTGTTTTGCAAATCTAATGTTGTCTTAAAGTGCTTTTTTGATATTACCAAACTATGCCCTTCAGTCAAAGGGCTTATGTCAAAGACAGAGAAGAAATTTTCATTTTCATAAATGATTTTTTGGTCTTTTTTTATTCCATCAACTATCTTGCAAAAAACACAATCTTTCATAATAATATTAAATAAGCTTATTTTAAAAGTTTTCCAGCTTTGCTGAATTCAATTTCCCCTTCAATAAGCTTTTTTAGGGTCCCAGATAATTTAGATATTTTAACTCTTATTTGTTTTGTGGTATCCCTGTCCCTTATGGTTACATCTTTATTTTTTAAGGAGTCACCATCTATTGTTATGCAATAAGGTGTTCCAATTTCGTCATTTCTTGCGTATCTCCTTCCGATGCTGCCTGACTCATCGTATGAAATAACCAAGTCTTTTGATAAATCAGAAAAGACATCTCTTGCAATGTCTTCAAATTCTTTTTTCTTGACTATTGGAATGACTGATGCTTTTATTGGCGATAAAGTTGCCGGGAGTTCTAACATGCTTCCTTCTTTGCCAACAGAATAAAATAAATCCATTAAAGCCCAGATGTTCCTGTCAACCCCAAAACTTAATTCCAAAACATGCGGAAGGATTTTCTTGCCATCGTAGAAAACTTCCATGTTTTTTCCTGAAGTTTTTTGATGTCCTGATAAATCGTGATTTCCCCTATAATGAATTCCTCCCACTTCCTTAAACCCTTTTAGAGTATCAAAGTAAACTTCAACATCAAAATGTATTTTGTTGTAAAATGCTTTTTCATTTTCCGAGAGTTCTCTTAGAAGGAATTTTTCTTTTGGGACTTTAAGGACATCCAAATAAAATTCCTGGACTTTTGCAGCATAGAACAAATAGAATTTTGGTATTTTATTTTTGCTATTTAATTCCTCACACTTTACTTCTCTTACTTTTTCTTCTTTTGAGTTTTTAACAATTAATTTATATTTTTCCACCTCTTCCCATTTTTCATGTTCATTTATTTTTTCAGGATTGAAAAATATCTGCAGTTCTGCTTGAGTGAATTCCCTTAATCGGAAAAACATTTGCCTCGGAGAAATTTCATTCCTGTATGCTTTGTCTATGCTTGCCAGTCCTAATGGAAGTTTTTCTCTCGTCGCCCTGAATTCCTCAAGAAAATGTATGTAAACACCTTGCGCTGTTTCAGGGCTTAGATATTCTTTTTGATTAAAGCCGACATTAAGAGAGAACATCATATTGAACTGCTTTACATCAGAAAAGTTAATTTTTCCACATTGGGGGCATTTTATCTTTTTTTCTTTTATTGTTTTTGTCATTTCATCTAGACCTAGTGTTTCAGGGTTTTCTATTCCATTTTCTTCCAATAAATTGTCAGCCCTGAATCTTGAGTGACAATTTCTGCATTCAATCATAGGGTCATTGAATTTATCAACATGCCCTGAGGCAATAAAAACCTTCTCTGGAAGGATGTTATTGCTTTGGATTTCGTGAAAATTGCTTTCCAAAGACAAAATGTTTTTTCTCCATAAATTTTCCCAATTATTTTTAAGCAATTTTCCCAAATGTCCGTATGTATAAAATCCTGACGAACTTCCGTAAATACCTGCGGTCGGGAAAAAGAATCCTTTTGAAAGTGCAATTTTGTTTATTTCTTCGGCTTTGGTTTTTAAATTTTGGCTTTCATTTTTTGTTTCAGTATTTTCATTCAAATTTTCTTTTATTGTTCTTTTTTCCAAGAATTCCCTCATTTTCTTTTCTGCCTCTTCTCTATCTTTTCCAAGATAAGCAAGCGTCTTTGTTTTTACCTTAGTGCCAACCCTATTGTTTTCGTTTAAATAGAAATAATATTTCCCGTTTATATTTTTTTTAACAATAAAAGCCATTACTTAGGCACTACAAATCCCTTTAAATATTTTTTGCCCTTTATATTTGTTCTTTGAAAAACTTTTTATTCTTATTTTCTTTGATTACATGATGAAAGAGTTTCACAAGTTCAGTAAAAAGAGTTTGGTTTTTTTAATTATTGTTTTTATAACATCAGTTGGTCTTTTTGGTTTTGCAAATGCAGACATAATTTCTGTCAATTCAGGCGGAAATACTGAGTTGGTAATAAGTAACGATAATTATACAGGGGGTTTTTTTATTAAACCACCTCTCTGCGGAGACACATTTCTTGATTTAGGCGAGGAGTGTGAGGATGGAAATCCATACAGTGGCGACGGATGTTCAAACGTATGTGCTGTAGAACCTCCTGCTGTAACAGGAGATACAGGTAGCGGAGGTGGCGGAGGAGCTGGAGGCGGAGGGGGCTTGGGAGGAGAGTCGCCTTTAGGGGTGATTTCTTCTGATCTTATTGCAAATCCTTCAGAGTTAAGCGTTTCAGTGAATAATGGCGTTGGAGAAACCAGAGAAATAACTTTTACAAATGTTGGCGTTTATAACTTAATTGTTAATTTGAAGATTTTAGGAGATGAAATAGTTGGGATTTTAACTACTGAAGAAAATATCTTTTCATTAAATCCTGGACAACAAAGGACAATTGTATTTAACATAAGAACTGAAAGTGGAGGTTTGTTTACAGGCAGATTGTTGGCAGATTATTCTATTTATACTCTGGAAATTCCTGTTGTTATTGGCTCAAGCTCAGAAAATTTTCTTTTTGATATTTCTGTTTATTTAGGAAGTGCATTCAAAAAAATAGTTGTCGGAAATAAGATAACTGCGCAGTTCAATCTTATTGAAGTAAATGTGAAAGAGAAAGTTGATGTCACAGCAGTTTATATAATAAAAGATTTCCTAGGGAACAAGCATTATGAAGGAAGCGAGACATACTACGTCCTTGGCGAGAAAAATTATTTTATGGAATTTCCGACTGAAGATCTAAAGCCAGGAAAATATGTTCTTGGATTTGAGGTAACATATCCTGGCGCATTTGCAGTTTCTTCTGATACTTTTGAAGTTGTTGATAACAAAATTAGATTTGACTTTAGAACTATACTTGTTATTGCAGCGATTTTAGGCGTCATATTCATAATATGGTTAGTAAGGTTAATTTTGGTAAACAGAACGCAAATTCCTTCCAACAACAATATTTAAATCCTAAAAATTCTTCTATCAAAAAGAGATGGTGCTATATGATTAAAAAAAGAAAAAAGACATTTGTATTTATTTTTGTTGTTTTATTATTTTCATTGTTCGCAGTTTCAGCTGATGTGATAGATACAAAAAGCATTTTGCTGAAGTTTTCTTTGCAAAAAGGCAGTTCAATCACTAAGAACCTTAGCATATCAAGCCCCGTCGGTGGGGAAATAAATCTCATGCTTAAGGGAATTGATGGGGGTGTAATATTATCTGAAAATCAACTAGTTCTTGACAAGGATGAAGAAAAGAATATTGAGGTATTCTTTGATACAAAACAGCTTACAGAAGGAGTTTATGTAGGACACATAGAAGCAAGCAGCAATAAAGAAGTAAAGATTATACCTGTTATCTTTGAAGTTGAGTCAAAAGATGTTTTTTTTGATTCAAACATTGAAATACCTGTAAAATATTCTGAAATATCTCCTGGAGGAAAGCTTGTTATTCAATTCAATATATTTGACCTGGTTTCTTCAGGAAAAAACAAATTGAATTCTACTTCAGTTGATGTTGAATACACTGTTCATGACATTAATGGAAACAGAGTAATCTCAGAACATGAGACCATTGTTGTTAATAGACAAATATCAATTACAAAGGCCATGGTCTTTCCTCCAAACATAGAAACAGGACAATATGTTTTTAGTTTAGTTGTGACATACAAATCCTCTGTGGGCATTACTAGTGAATTATTTACAATTTCAGACAAGCCAATATTTGGTATAGCTAATGCAGTTGATGGTTTTTCTGGGATGAATGTTGTGTTATTTTTTATTGCCTTTATTTTTGTATCTTTAATCTTATTTTTTATTTATATAATTAGAGACCGGGACAAGATGTTCCTTGAACTAAGGACATACAACAATTCTGAAATGGAGAGGCAGAGATATTTTCTGAATGAACAAGCAAAAATCTTAATAAATCAAAAGGGAAAAAATAAAAGTGAAGTCAAGGAACAGATAGATGAGAAAATCAATAAGATAAAAGAAAAACAAAAGCAAAGAGTTGCTGAGCTAAGGGAGTTGAAGAAAAATGGAGATATTGAAAGAATGAAGAAAAAACTTGATGAGTGGAAAAACAAAGGTTACAATACCACATTAATGGAATACAAACTAAAAAGCTTAAGCACTGAAGATATGAAAGAAATAATGAGTAAGTGGAAAGAGAAATACAAAGCCAATGCCTAAGAGCATAAAAATTAAAACACTTAAATTAGGATTATCTTCCTCACGGAATTTATAAACCAGAAAATCATAGATTTACATGTTTCCCTCGCAAGGAGTTCGGTAAAAATGGAAGAAAACGAGCAGGATATAAAAAGAGATTTCGCCGATTTTGCCAAAAAAATAGCAAAACTTGAATCATTTAAGCACGAGATTTCTTCTTTAGATACAAAAGGATTTGAAAATGAAGTCAGCGTTATTAAAGCAAAACTAAATGATGTTGATTCAATTCCAGAAGTTGAAGTGCAAATTCATGAATTAGAAGAAAAAATCATCAAAAAACAAAAAGTCAAACCACAAGAGCCAAACAAATCTGGTTTTTTAGTTGACCCGAAATACAATGATTTTGTCAAGGGCGTGAAAGACAAACTCAATATGGAAATTAAGTCAAAAAAGGAGCCAGTTCATGTTTCTTTGAAGACCAATTTGGATAAACAAAAACAGGTTTTTTCAAAGAGATATCTGGAAATGAATGAAGAGTTTCATAGGAGATACAAGGATAAGGTAAATAAGGAACTTGAAAAGGATGTTAAGTCAAGATTTAATTCTATCTTGGAAGATAAGGTTCAAGAGGAAAAGAAAAAAGTAATTGATTCTTTGTTAAAAGAATATTCAAGGAAAATACATGAATCTAAAAAAAATCTTATTCAAAAACTTGAGCTAGAATATAAGAATAAAAAAGAAGATTTGGCTAAAGACGTTTTGATAAAGGGAGATGTGTTAAAGTCCAAGATTTCTGAAGTTGATAAAGAGAAAAGTTTGTTAAAACAAAAAGAGCAAAACTTTGATAGGGACTTCAAAAGAAAATTGGGTGAATTAAAAAACAAAATTTATTCTGCCTTCTCTTCAAAATTTAATCAAGTTAAAAGACAAAGTGACATAAATACTCGGCAAAAAGAGCAAAGCTTAAAATCAAAATTATGGGAAATAGCAGAAGAAAAAAAGAGATTAAAACAGAAAGAGACCAATTTTGATAGGGACTTCAAAAGAAAATTGGATGAAGCAAAGAGTAAAATGTATTCTGCTTTGTCCTCAAAGTTTGATGAAATAAAAAAACAAAGCGAGGAGATAGTAAGAAAAAAAGAGCAAGAAATCAGGCCTAAATTGGAAAGAGAATATAATGAGAAACTGAAGAAACAATCCATGGTTAAAGAAATGGAATTGGAAAAGAAAAAGAAAGAATTAGAAATGCATATAAGAAAACAGGCAAAGGAATTGTTTGGTTAAAATTTTTAAATTCTGAAATTAAATACATCTATGAGAATAGTTTGGATTATGGTTTTAATTCTTGCTTTATTGGGTATTTTTATTTTTCTATTTACTTTTTTCAGAATCACGGGAAATGTGGTAGAGTCATGGGATCGTTTTTATACTAAGGCAATATGCAATGAGACAAATTATTGCGAGGACTACGAAAT
Source organism: Candidatus Pacearchaeota archaeon (assembly GCA_016234065.1). Classification (GTDB taxonomy): domain Archaea; phylum Nanobdellota; class Nanobdellia; order Pacearchaeales; family GW2011-AR1; genus JAGVWT01. Next base: position 1,377 of record JACQLJ010000040.1, on the reverse strand, counting down.
ATTTTGCAATGGAGGTGAGTTGCTTAGAATGTCTCCAACTGGAAATGTAGTTCAGTTTTCTGAAGATTGGAAAGATAAGAGAGATGAGTCATATTTAGAGAAAGTATGCTAAAGCTTAAAACATCATTTTTTCTATTTTAACTATGTTAATAGGACTTGTAGGAAAACCATCGGTTGGAAAATCAACTTTCTTTAAGGCAGCAACTCTTATGGATGTGACAATTGCACCTCATCCTTTCACGACGATAAAACCAAACCGCGGGGTTGGATATGTAGAAGTTGATTGTATAGACAGAGAGTTTGGTGTTCAATGCAACCCTAGTCACGGATTTTGCATAAACGGAAAAAGGTTTGTTCCTGTTGAGCTCATGGATGTTGCTGGATTAGTTCCCGGAGCAAGCGAAGGAAAAGGTTTAGGAAACAAATTCTTGGATGATTTAAGACAGGCAGATGCTTTTATTCAGATAATTGACATTTCTGGAATGACTGATGCAGAAGGCAAGATGGTTCTTAATGGGGATTACAATCCCGCAAATGACATAGAGTTTTTAGAAGATGAATTAAATAAATGGTATAATGGGATTTTGGAAAGGGTCTGGAGAAGTTTTGCAAGGAAAGCAGAGCTTGAAGAAGCAAATTTTGCAGAGGCGGTTGCAAAACAATTTTCAGGATTAAAAATAAACACAAATCAAGTAAAGGAGGTTCTTAGAAAGTTGGAATTCAAGGAAAAGCCAAGCATTTGGAGTGAGCAACAAATGATGTTTTTTTCTTCAGAGTTAAGAAAACAAACAAAACCGATGATAATTGCCGCAAATAAGATTGATATGAAAAACGGGAGAAAAAATTATGAAAAAATAAAAAAGGAGTTTTCTGAGCTGAAAATTATTCCTTGTTCTGCCGATTCAGAACTGGCTTTGAAAGAGGCATCAAAAAAACGACTTATAGAATATATTCCTGGAGAAAAAAACTTTAAAGTTATGGGAGAGTTGAATGAGTTCCAAAAAAGCGCCTTGGATAAAATAAAAGAAAATGTCTTAGATTTTTATGAAAGTACTGGCGTGCAGAATGTATTAAATGAAGTTGTTTTTAATTTATTGAGTTATATTGCAGTATTCCCGGCAAGTCCGACGAAAATGAAAGATAGCAAAGGAAGAGTTCTCCCTGATTGTTTTTTGATTCCTCAAGGCAGCACTGCTTTGGATTTTGCATTTTTTTTGCATACTGACTTCGGGAAAAATTTTATAAGGGCGATTGATGCCAGAACGAAAAAGGCATTGGGAAAGGACTATCAACTTAAAAACAGGGATGCTTTGGAAATAATAACTTCTAGATAACTTTTTATTACAATAATCTTTAATAACCTAATTTTTTTCTTTA
>JACQLJ010000030.1 GCA_016234065.1 Candidatus Pacearchaeota archaeon | reverse complement strand
TTTCACAAAAGAGAAGCCTTTTTATTTATTTCTATACTCTATAATTTACTTCTTCTCTCCCCCATCAACAACCTTCTTAACCTTATCCTCAATATCTCCCTTCTCAGTCAATTCCTCTGGAATTCTATATTCTTCCCATCTAACTCTTTTCTTATCAATTGTTTCTTTCAAATTCTTCTCATGAGCCGACAGTTTAGCTTTTCCACTTTTAACTTCTACAAATACAACCTCACTAATATTCTTTTCATCACTTCCTTTGAAAACTAAAAAGTCAATAGGTTTTCCTACAAAAGTGCATTCATTCGGCTTATATGGGAAATTCGGCAAGAACGGAGCCAAATTCTCCGAAAAATGCCCTCCTAACACCGAACGCGATTTCATTATCGCGTCTTTCCTATATCCAGGCAATAATAATTCCCATTCCCTGTGTTTCTTAGACGAGCCAACTTTTGAGCCAATGTAGAATGCTATAAACACAGCTACTAAGCCAATTACAAGAATGAGGATTGTTGTTGTGTCTGGCATTTTATTTTTCTTTTTCTCCCAAGTCTTCACTTATCCCTTTCAATTGCTCCAATGCAGCCCCCAAATCTTCAACAAGTTCATCTGCAATTATCCCCGGAGAAGGCAATTTATCTAAGTCATCAAGACTTTCGTCTTTAATCCAGAAAATATCAAGGTTTGTCTTATCTCTCTTTAATATCTCTTCATATGAAAAACATTTGAATCTCTCGCTTTCTTTTCTCTGATGTCTATTAGTTGGGTTATAACAATAAATAAAATCTTGCAAGTCTTCAAGTTTAAGTTGGCTTTTCTTTAAAGTAAAATGTTTATTTGTTCTTAAATCATAAATCCATACCTTTGAAGTTGCAGCCTCCTTTTGTGCAGCTTTCTTATCAAAGAAAAGAACGTTAGCTTTTACTCCCTGTGCGTAAAATAGTCCAGTTGGAAGCCTTAAAATTGTGTGTAAATCGCAAGTTTCCATTAACTTCTTTCTTATAACTTCTCCGGCTCCACCCTCAAATAAAACATTATCTGGTAAAACAACCGATGCCCTTCCATTTATATTTAATATACTTCTAACATGTTGTAAAAAATTAAGCTGCTTGTTTCCAGTTTTAGCCCAGAAATCATCTCTTATAATAGTCAAACTTTGCTTTGCCGTATTCCCTTCCTCAGTCACAATAGTCTCAGAAGAAGCTTTTCCAAAGGGGGGATTTGTCAAAACCATATCATAAATTGCTCCAGGATTCTTTTTTAAGGAATCATCTAGGCTTATCGGATTTTCTTCTCCATTTATTCCGTGTAAATATAAGTTCATAACACATAATCTTGCCGCCATTGGAACAATCTCATTTCCAGAGAGAGTCTTATGTTTCAATTCTTCTTTTTGGTCTCTATCAAGCTTATATTCTCTGATAATATAGTTATATGCAGATAATAAGAATCCTCCAGTTCCACAAGCAGGGTCGTGTATTTTCATTCCGGGTTGAGGTTTCATAACTTCAACAATCGCATTGATTAAAGGTCTTGGGGTGAAGTATTGTCCGGCTCCGCCCTTAACATCTGCTGCGTTCTTTTCAAGTAAGCCCTCATAAGCATCTCCTTTAACATCTGCTTCCAAACTCAACCAGTTTTCCTTATTGATAAGTTCAACAATAAGTCTTCTCAGTTTTGCCGGGTCTTGAATTTTATTCTGTGCTTTTCTAAATATAACTCCAATTATTCCCTCTTCTTTTCCAAGTTCTTGCAATGTCTCAATATAATGAGCTTCAAGTTCTGCTCCCTCTTTATCAAGAAGAGATTGCCAATTGAATCTCTTTGGAATATCTGACTTGTGATTATAAGGCTCCTTAGTTCTTTCATCATCCATTTTCAAAAACAGCAAATAAGTCAATTGCTCAACATAATCTCCATAAGATAAACCATCATCTCTAAGTATATTGCAATAATTCCATAGCTTGTTTACGAGTTGGGGAGATGATGTCATTTTAGTTTAAGTAAAATTTTATTCATGAAATTATAAACTTTTTTGGCATAATCTTCATCAAATATCTTACCATAATATTTTATTCCATTTCTAAAATATCTTAATTGATTCATAAAGAGAACATCACTCTCCAAAAAACCAAGATTTCTCATATAAGAAACTTCTGCTTCGTGCGAATCGGTTTTGTAACCCATAAGTAAAAGTTTTGCTCTTAATTTCTCAATCAGAATATCGTAGCAAGTTTCGACAATATAGTTCGGGCTTAATTCTTCAAACCCTAATTTACCCTTCAACTTTTCACAAAATTTTAGTTTGCTCTCAGACTCTTCAATTAAACCCCTTGCTCTTTCGGTGTCAGGAGTTTGTTTTTTTACAATCCCTTCTTTTGTAAACTCTTCAAATTTTTTCAAATTTCTCATATCTCAACACTTCCTCTTAAAACAATCCCATTAAGAATATTATTTTTCAGGTTGTTATTTTTAATATTCCAATCAGGATAAAAATTTATAAAAATTGTCCTTTCTAATAACTTATCAAATGAAGTTAACTTAATCTCTTTTTCCCTTGCTCCGATAATTGCAATATCAATATCTGAAGCTGTTGTGTCTTCCCCCCTTGAATAACTTCCAAAAAGAATTATTACAGAGCCTGGAAATTTCTCTTCCAAAAAGTCTACTAGCCCAGATTCGTAAATTAATTTTAGATTTTCTGTTCTTTTTAACTCAAACGCCTTGTAATTATCTCTATTAAATTCAATTGACATTAAATTCATGGTCTCTGATTTTTTGACTTTTATTAATTCTTCTTTTTCTAAATCGCGTAATGCGTTTGAAACTGCCGTTGGAGAAACTTTTAAGGGTCTTGCCAATCCCCTAAGATTAAAACTATCTCCGGACTTAATACATAAATATCTAAATATCTCTGCCTGTAACCGCGTCCATTTAATCTTATACATGTCCATATTAGTTATTACGTGTCTTATTTAGTTTATAAATGTTCTATTTTAATCAACTTTCCCTCAAAAGCACTTTTCAATATTGACTTCCGGAGCTTTTCAGATTTTTTCAAAGACTCTTCAACAACTTGTTCAATTTTGTCAATTACCGAGAACTTTGATTCAGTTGATTGGACAATTGATTGTTGTTCTTGAATTAAGGGGATTGGGAATTCAATGTTCTTCAACTTAGTTCCATTGATATTTGCTTGACCAACTTGCTGACTTTTCAAATCTTTTTTTAATATTTCTGCATAAGGTGAATTTAAAAAATAATTTAGAAATTCTGGTAAAACTTTTTTATTGTCAACCCTTATTCTTATTAGATAAGAAGCAAAAGTTACTTTTTCAAATGATGACTCTTTAAAGATACTTGTTTTTCCAACAAGCTCATAACTGTTTGTTCTATTAAACAACAAATCCCCTCTTTTTAACAATAAGTGTTCTATCTCTTTTAGAGAATTATAGAATTTTAAGTTATGAAATAAAATTCTTCCCCCTTGTAGATTTCCCATCCTCAAAACGGGGATTTCTCCTTTAAGTTCTGCTTTCTTTGAAGTGCCATATTCAATTAACTCTGAAACCTCTTTAACCTTCTTTTCTTCCCAGCCCTCTTTCTTTTCAAACGCCTTTTTCAAAACAGCCTTCCGATAAACTTCAAGTTTTTGTTTAACCGATTTTAACGATTTAACTGCTTCATCAAGTCTCGTGAATTGCTTTTCAATTTCTTGGACGATAAGGGTTTGGACGGGGAGAGGGGGGAGCGGAATTGTAAATTTCTTCAAAACCTCTTGGCTTATATTCTTTTGAGTTCCACCTTTTGAAAGCCCAAAAAGATTTCCAACACTCATATTTATAAAATATTTTAGGAAATATAAATCAATTATCTCTTTATTAGAGATACAAAAAGCAATGGCTTGATTTGTAGCCAACTCACATCCAGTTATTGCAGTCTTACCAATTGAGCCATACATTCCAATTAAAAGAGTATTTTTTGGAACTAACTTTGCTGAACTATTTTCAAGACCATTTAAGGTTATCTTTGTTTTTGTATCATAGAGTACAGATTCGTTCAAGTCCCCTATAATTGCCCATTTTATATTTCCCCCATAATAATCTTTAATTGAGCTTAAAGGAGTTCCGCCACTCCCCCATTTTCCAAGATTTTCAAGTTTTTCAGTTTTCCATCCTTTCGGAATTTGTTTAGTCTGTGTTTTTTGTGTCATTTTTCATAGTCTCGTCTAATTTTTTAGCTAAAAAACTTGCAAAAATCAAGAGATGCAAAGTCATAATTTCTTCATCTTCTTCAATTTCTTCATGAAATCTAACATTTCTTATACATTCAACACTACCTCTATACAAATCCATCATTCCTTTTTGTTCGTTTATATCCGAAGGTGATTTTAATTCATTAAATTTCAATATAGGATTTTTTTGACTAAAAACTGTTTCCATTAGAGGAGTTCCATCAATTGTCTTTCCTGATCTTTCCTGAACTAATTTAATAATTCTTTTGAATGATTTTTCTATAGCAACAGAATAATCTTTTTTATAAAATCTTTCTTCTGAAACTTCTCGAATTTTTGGATGAATTTCCAGAATTTCAAACACATTATAAATTGGATTCTTGGGCTCTTGTTTTTCCAATTCTGCCTCCGCGAATTCCAGATCTAACTCTTTTATTACAGAACGATGCAACCTGTACTCTCCATCAAATTTTATCACAATATTTCTCTTCTGTAAAACATTGAGAAAAGCATTTATATTGCTGGGAACTTTTAAGGAGGCCTCTTTAAATAAAGATTCTATCTCCTTTGGGTAAAATGATTCTTTAGAGTTTATTTTAGTATAAAAGTAACAAAAATATTTTATCTGCTCCACAAATGAGAGCCTTTCAATATCCCCTTTTCTGTTAATATAATCTTCAAGTTCATTTGGAGATATTTGTTTCATATTGAAGCAGCTCCTTAACCATGTTTAGTTTATAATTTGGGATAATATACCCACTACCTTCCTTTACGAGAATTCTTTTGTAGTCTCTGAAAATTGCATGTTTAGCGCTATTCTCACTGATTCGCGCACCACGGCTTAGTTCTGTTGGGCCTATAGGTTCGGTTTCATTAGACCCCTTTCTTAGAGATATTGCCTTTTTACAAACAAAATAAACTAGTGCTCTTCTATTTTCTGCTAACTTTTCATATTTTTCGGTAAAATTAATGATTCCTTCTCCGTCTATCGTGACTAGGGGCTTTAATATCTCAACAATTATCTTTTTATCAGCAGGTTCATTCCGATCTACAAATATTTCATCTAACTCATCTCTTTGTTTATCCATGTTCTATCCAAAAATAACGCAGGTTATTTCCCTCCTTGAGTGATTCAATCTTCTTTCGGGTCTTCCAGATAGCTAATAAGTCCCGAAGTTTTTTCGTGTTAACTGGGCGCCCATTCGATTTAAAGACCTCTAAAATCTCTTCGTAGGATAAACCATTTTGTGAATGACAAAACTCCGATTTTAATAATTCTTCAAGAAGGTCGTTGTACTGCTTGCTTTTATCAGAAAAAGTAAAGCTGACTTGGGAAGCTAAAACTGGTTTTCTTAATAATTTGTCCAACCTATCTTCGAGAGCCTTTATTCTATCCGTATGATCTTTTAGAATATCCTCAAATTCCATTTTCGTAAGTCCAAACCTCCCGACCATCTTTAGATTGTTTTGATCTTTTAAGAATTTTCTCTCTTATTAGCGAATTTAAATACGGAGGAAAGCTAGTTACTGGCTTATGGACTGCAAGTTCTGCTAGTTTATCCTTGATTTCTCCAATCGTTTTGGGTATCAAAAAGAATCCTTCGGTTTTTAGTTCCAATAGGTGCTCATAAATCCCTTTTTTCTGCTGAACTCTTTTTGGGACTTTTATAATTTCTGTTTTCATTAATTGTAACTCTTCCTTAACCCTCTTGTACTCTTCTTGAGCTTCTGCAAAACTATCCGTTTCTGATACAAACTGTATTCCATCCTCTGAGAGAGGAAATATAAACCCTTTTTTCATGAGAAATGACTGTCTTTTTAATATTTAAACCTTTCCGTTTTATATATTACAATAAATAGCCTCTTGTTCCAGTCTTTGAATATTCTTCACATCCACAAAGAGTATTCATCTTATCCACCGACCTTCTCATTTAACTCTTTTAGACATTCAAATATTTCTCCTCTTTTGCGAAACTATTTCTGGGAGATTATACAGTTCATCCATAAAATTAAGTCCCTTTTTAGAGACAACCTATACAATAATAATACCTCTTCTAAGGCAACTAACGTGGTATCATGAAATATATAAACTATTATATCTATTTATATATCAAAATCCTTAGTGCAAAAACCTGTACCTAATTCTATTATACTTACACCCCCCCCATCCTTGTTCCAGTCTTTGAATATTCTTCACATCCACAAAGAGTATTCATCTTATCCACCGACCTTCTCATTTAACTCTTTTAACAATGGTGTTAGTTTTTGTCCGAAGACTTTCGCTGCTTTTCCAAGACCACCAAGTTGATTGAATGGAGCATCTTCAAGGTCTTCTTTAAGAATTTCAACAGATGTTGCGATATGGTCTTTTATGAGCATTAACCATCTTAATTGTTCATCGCTGAATTGAACTCCTTCTTCCCTTTGTCTTGCAAGCCACTCAGAGAATCTTTTATCAACTGTATCAAGATAAGGTTCAAGTTCTTTTGTCTTTTCAATTTCAAATCTCAATAAAGAAATAAAGTTTGTAATTTGTTTATCTGTTACTCTGCCCTTAACTCTTTGCTCTTCAAGCTGTTTGTATGCTTGCCATAATCTTCCGGGAGTGAGTGCATAAGGCGGAGCTTTTATTCTTTCATATAATTCCTTTAAGTCATTCCAATGCAATTTGCCCTTATTATAGAATATTTGAATTGCTGCAAGTTCTGTTTTGTTTTTCTGGATAAACTCTTTAAATGAACCAACAACTTCTTTTGCTTTCTTCGTTGCAATTTCAGAATATTGTGCTTCCTCAACAACATCAAGAGAAATCTCATCAACAATAATCTCTGTTTCTTTCTTTATTTCTGGAAGTCTTTCAATAAGTTTTGCATTTCCAATAAAGGACTTTAATGACTCATCCATCCTCTTTTCTGAAACTTTCTCAATCTGTTCCTTGTTTGGCTTCTCTCCAAATTCTTTTTGTGCTTGTTCAAATATTTTATCTTCATCAATAGAATCAACAAGTTCTTTTGCAAAATCTTTTAATGTCTTTCCATTTGTTATCTTAGTTATTTCATTTGTCTGTTCTTCTGTTAATTTCTTTTGAAGTCTTGATAATCTGCTCACAAGAGAGGAAACAAGTTCTTTTGTTGGATTTCCATACTGTAAGGATTTAAGCAATTTTTCAAAATTAAGTTTAAACTCTCCAAACTGTTCCAAAGGACGACTTTCATTCAAATCCTCTGATTCACAAACTCCAACAGCATCAACAATAACAAATCTCTCCTTTGCTTGTGCGTCCGGAGTTATTGACATAAAGTCTTGATTGTTCATAACACGAACTCCTCTTCCTTTCATCTGCTCAAAATAATTTCTGCTTTTAACAGCCCGCATAAAGAAAACAATTTCAAGAGGTTTGATGTCTGTTCCAGTTGCAATCATATCAACCGTGACTGCAATTCTTGGATTAAAGCTATTTCTGAATTGTCTTATCAAATCTTCTGGTTTTATCCCCTCTGTTCTATATGTAATTTTTTGACAAAACTCATTGCCCTCTCCAAATTCTTCTCTTACAATTTCAACGATTTCCTCTGCATGATTATCATCTTTTGCATAAATCAAAGTTTTTGGAACGTGCTTTCTTCCGGGAAATATCTCGGTAAATAGTTTTTCTTTAAAGGTTCTTATTACTTTTCTTATCTGGTCTTTGGAAGTTACTTTTCTGTCAAGTTCACTTGCATTGTATATAACTTCATCTTCAACTTTATGCCATCTTTTTTCTCTTGTTCTTCTATCTCTTTTAATAACAACCTCGCCAGTTTCAATCTTTGAACCTTGTCTTGAAATCTTTGTTTTAATATTGTAAACTGTAAAGTCAACATTAACTTCATCTGCAACAGCTTGCTCGTGTCCATATTCCATAACGAGATTACTATTAAAGAAAGCAATCGTGCTCTTTGAAGGAGTTGCAGTTAATCCAATTAAGTAAGCATCAAAGTAATCAAGAACTTGTTTCCATAAATTATAAATTGAACGATGACATTCATCAACAATAATAACATCAAACGAATCAACTGGAAAATTAGGATTATATTTTACTTCAATTGGTTTTGAGGGAAGTTTTTGTTCAAACCCAGATTTTTGCTCTTCAATAACATCTAGCTCTTTTCCAGAAATCATTGAATAAACTCTTTGAATTGTTGCAATACAAACTTTATCAGATTCTTTAATTTTGTTGGATTTTAAAAGATGAACATTATGCAATTCTGTAAATTTTCTTCCATCTCCAGGAACTTCAAAGTTTTGAAATTCTTGTTCTGTTTGTTCTCCAAGATTATATCTATCAACAAGAAAAAGTACTCTTTTTGCCTTTCCTTTTTCAATTAAGTCATTACAGAGATTAACTGCCATTAAAGTCTTTCCAGAGCCGGTTGCCATTTGAACAAGTGCTCTTGGCTTATCTTTTGCAAGAGAACTCAAAAGGTTGTTTATGGCTTCTTCTTGAACTCTCCTCAATCTTTTATTATCAACTGGTGGAATCTTTGTTAATCTTCCTCTTAATGTGTCTTTTGGATGTTTCATCCATTCTTCAAAAGTCTCTGGTCTGTGGAAATTGAAAACTTCTCTGCTTCTTGGTTTTGGGTCCCAAAGATTAGTAAAACGAACTTCATTTCCATTTGATTCATAAATGAATGGTAAGGGCAAGCTTATGCTTCTGAAACTCTCTGAGAAGCCTTCAGCATATCCTTTTGTTTGTGTTTCCTTTCCTATGAGAGTAACTCCTTCTTTCTTTGCTTCAACAACTCCAACAGCTATTCCATTAACAAAAAGAACATAATCTGCCTCTCCAACACCCTTTCCCATTTGGAAATATTCAACTGCAACCCCCTTTGAACTTCTTACATCTGCAGTCTTATAGTCTTGGATGTCCCATCCCGCAACAACCAGTTTAGGGTTTATCTTATTGTGCCTTGCTTTTACTTCTGGGCTTCTTTCATTCGGCATAAAAATTCAACGCAAGAAACCCTTATTAAACCTTCTCCCTTACCCAATCCTAACCCTCTCCAAAATCATTCCTCAATCAAGAAAACTTCCCTATGTCCACCAAGTGCCATTTCAGAATATTCTTTCGCAATTTCAGCAAATTCCTCATTCTTCCCCATTGTTTTAGCCATATTCATATAAGCATTCAAATCTTCAACTTCTTGCTCTATCACAACTGTCCAAAAGCTTGAAGCAGTATCTGTTAAAATTCTTGTCTTTTTAGCAATGCCTGTTGCTTGAATATGTGGTGTTGCT
>JACQLJ010000027.1 GCA_016234065.1 Candidatus Pacearchaeota archaeon | reverse complement strand
CCATTATTTTCAAAATACTGCACTGGAATTTCTAAAGCATAAACATTTATTGTAAGATTTTGTTTTTTAGTTGAAGCCACTGTTCTGTTTTTGTCCTCAAAACTGAAGCTGAATTCATCTTCATCTGAAATGCTTAAGCTGTTTTTCACTGCTTCGTAATCAAGATTATAATAATTCAATAATTCATTTACTTTGTTTTTTGAAACGTGTTTCTGTTTGCTCACTGAACCTAAAACATATTGTCCCTGGTTAATAGCCGCGCATCCGCTCTTGCTTGATAAGTTCGCAAATCCTCGCGAATAATAAACATTAAAGAATACAATCTCTGAACTTACCCTGTCTATCTCAAGATAATTTCCGTCTACATAAGTGTCTTGTCTGTTTCCTTGCGGGTCTTTTGCAACAAGATTATTTCCAAATCCTGTCAGTGGAAGAAAATTTTCCAGTTTAACACATTTATTGCCGGTATTATGATTCAATTTTAACGAAGTTGATTTTACTTCCTGCGATACATTTTCAATAATCTTTATTTTCAATTCTTCAATCGCGTTTTTTTTGCTTTCCTTGCTTATAGTCGGGCTTATTAAAAACGTATTCAGAAAAAGCAGAAATGTTACAAACATCACAAAGGAAATAACAAAACCAACGTGTGTGCCTCTTTTATTCATGATACAGAAAAGGCATGTTCACTTTTTATATTTACTTTCAGCGCCGTTTTGCAAAATGATTAGTAGTCCCTGTAGAACCAAAGCCATAGTGATTAAGTATTTCCTCTAAATCCTGAATTTTTTGGTTTTCGTCAATATGCTTAACATCTACTGAAATAGCACCAGATTTTTCATATAACCATTTTATCCCATTTACTTTAACAACAACTATTGGATTAGGTCTTGCTAAAACATATGACGCATGCGCATCTTCTGCATTTGGATTACCTCTCCTAGCGTTAAAATATCTAACTTTTTGTAGATGGGCAATATTCCCTATTTCCAGATGAACATCATTAAATAAATCCCCTAACTTCTTTAATGCACCTTCCCCATTGCATTTTATTTCATATCTAGTCATAAACATAAATCAACTATAACTGGTTCCTATAAAAAAACTATTGCAATTTAATATATAATTAGTTTTATGCCCCCAAGAAAAAATTTGAAATTGATGAGGAGAGAAATGCTATTATCATGAATATAAATGAATGCTTTATTCCTGCTTTGAAGTTTTTTTCAGCCAATTTGCCTATTGTCAAACCGCTAAAAAATCCCTGTATAAGAAGCAGATACAAAAAGGCATTTGATATTTGGAGTTGGCTTGTTGAAATGCTCTGAGTTGGTGAACTGCTGCCCAATACACCTAAGTTGCTTATCCCCAAAACCATTGGGACTATCTGAAACTGAAGTATTATAACTATAAGTATGAAAACAAAAAATATTATGTAGCCCTGCATAACCAAACCGGAGATTACTGCTTTCCTTTCTTTTTTTAATTTTTCAGAAGTGTTTACAGCGCCGGCAACTGATTCAAGAATCGTGCCTATGTCTCCTCCTGATTTTTCTGCTTGTCCTATCAATGTTATCGCCCTTGAGATTGTTTTGTTGTTCAAGTCCCTTGAGAATATTTCAAGTGCTTTTTGCAGAGGAATTCCCATATAAATTTGGTTCGCAAGTTTCTTTATGTTCTTGCTTAAAACGCCGTAGGACTTGTCCTTTATGTTCATTATGCTTTTGCTTATCGGAGTCCCTGTTTTAACTCCCTCAACGAGATTTCTGGTAAACTCCAAGAACATTTCTTCCTTTTCATTTTCAGCCCTTGTTTCTGAGATGCTTGACAAGACAAAGGGCATTGCAATTACAATTACAGACAATCCAACGAGAAAAAAGAAAAAGCCAGTTTCAACCAAGAAAAGCGAAGCGATTAACATAATCACCCCTAAAATAATTCCTGCGAAGTGTGATGCTTTCAGTTCCATTTTAATTATTCATCTCTTTGTTTTATTTGAAGGAATGCAAGGAATATAATATTTACGAGAAAAACTCCCGCAACAACTAACAGGGTTATTGAAGAAGTGCTTAAAGCCAATCCCAGTCCGCTAACCTGCATGATTATCAAAAGCAGCATCAAAATCATTGGCGCCGCAACAACAACGCTTATGTAAATGTCCATGAATGTCTCAGCTGCCCTCGTATTTTTTTCTTTTTGCAGATTATATTCAAACAGCAAACTTTTTGCTCTTTCATCAAAGAATTTTGCAAGATCTCCGCCAGAACTTATTGTTGTTGCCAATCCATTCAGGAGATCCCTTAATTTTTTGCTTGGACTGTTGAACGCGCTGTTTTTCAGTATTGTTATTAAATCATAACCCATTACATTCACCCCATTTATTATCTTCAGAAATTCTTTTTCCAGTGTTGGATAGTCCTTTGTTAATATGATTATGCTGAAGATTTTCGTTGGATTTTGCAAAGAGCCGGAAATCGCAGCCATGTTTATTGTCGCAAAAGGAAGTTCTTGGTTTATTTTTTTCTCAAGAGAGTCCTTTTCAGTTGAAGGATAAAAATACACTGAAAAAAAAGCCACTATTGGAATAGCAAACAAAATCCAAAATGTTTTCAGAGTTCTTGTCAGCAGTGATTCATAAGATCTTGTGATAAAAGGCACTTGCGCTCCGAAATTGAAAAAAAGGAAAAATGCGAAGATAAAAATCGCCGCAAAAAATGAAATCAAGGTAGTGAAAAACATCATAGAAATATAACTTTTTGGAAGAATGTTAATTCCTGATTTTACAAGATCATTCTGCAGGTCCTGGAAGATGTCTTTTTTTATTGTCGCCAAAGCCAGTTTTGAAAATAATCTGTTTGACATTTTTATGTAAGTTCTTGGTTTCTCTTTCTCTTCAATAACTATCGCCTTCTGAACTAAAAGCCAGCGGGGTATTTCGCTTTCTTCCTCTGTCTTCAGACGGCTTAGCGTTTCTTTTTCTATCTCTTCCAGTTGATTCTTCTTAAAAGAGAAAAAGCTTCTTTTAACTTGCTTTTCTCCTTGCAGATTTTGTTCAAAGACCCTCCTGTCTAAATCGTCTTTATTATACTTGGAAGAATCAACTTTATTTGTCCTTGGCAGTTGCTGGCTAAGTTTTAATCTATCAACATTCTTCAGTGTATTATTTCCTTCATTTTTTGTTATTTCTTTTAATGATTTAACATGAGAAAGGGCCATCTGTCTTTTTTCTGGATTTTGGCCATTTGAGTCATCTGCTAAAGAGTCCATCTCTTCAATCGCCTTTTTCTGCTTTGCAATGCTATTCTTTATGCTTTTAAAGTTTTCTTCAGTCATTTTACTTTTCCGAGTATTTCTTTTTGGATTTTTAGCATAAGTTTTTTTGTCACAATAAAATTCTTGAAATCGTCGTTTTTATGATGTGTCTCAAGTTTTGATGCCAGCTCTTCAAGTGATTTTAGCATTTGCTTAAGAAATGGTATGTCCTCTTTCATTTGATTTGTCTCCCGTAAATCAAATGAATGTAAATTTTATTTACTTTTTTCATTTTTTGTTAAATCTGCGAATCTCTAAAAGAGGCATTTATCCATTAAATATTTTATTGAATACCGAATCTGCTAAGAACTTGTTCTGGCTTTTTGTAATACTCGCTTATGATGTCGTGGAATTCTTTGAATCCGAAAACGCCGTTCTGATAAAGTTTATACATCAGTTGGGACCTTTTTTTGAATTCTGATTCTATTTCAGGAACTTTAAGTCCGCTTCTCTTTGAGATTTTTTCAAAAATCTTGCTGTTTTTTTTGAAATAGAAATTGTCGTCAGAAGGATTCCAGAAGAAAGGCGTGTTTGTTATTGCCACCCCGTCCGCATCTACATTTATTATTTCAACAATCTCTTTGAGTTTTCTTGTTTCCTGTTTTTTTACGATTGCATGAGTCATAATGCATACGCAATCAAGGACATTCAATAAAGTTGGAGACAGTTCAATTGGGGGCGTCTCCAGTCGTTTTACAACGGTGTCAACTGAATCAGCGTGCATTGTGCTTATTGATGAGTGCCCGGAAGCCATGCCCTGGAATAATACAAATGCTTCTTTTCCTCTTACTTCTCCGACAATAACATAATCAGGATTTTGTCTGAATGAGCTTCTCAAAAGAGTGAATAAATCAATCTCTCCAATGTTTCCTAATCCTGTTGCTTCTCTTGCAACGCTTGGAAGCCAATTTTCCCTCGGAAGATTTAATTCCTTTGTATCTTCTATGCTCACAACTCTCGCTTCCGGAGGAATGAAAAATGCTATTGCATTAAGCAAGGATGTTTTTCCCGAAGATGTTCCACCGCTAATTAATATGTTCATTTTCTGCTCAATTAAAATCCAAAGATAAGCAAGCATCTCAGGGCTTAATGTGTTGAATGAAACAAGCTGCGTCGGTGTCCAAGGTGTTTTTGTGAATTTTCTTATTGTGAATGTAGGCCCGCGAGAAGTTATGTCTTTTGTGTATGTTGCATTTACTCTGCTTCCATCATCCAGAGAGCCGTCAAGAATGGGATTTGCATAAGAGATATATTTTCCTGTTCTCTGCGCAAGTTTCTCAACCATGCTCGCAAGTTTCTCAACATCTTTGAATATAACATTTGTCTTTATGTTTCTGTAAATTCTGTGGACAATGTAAATCGGTGTCTCTGCCCCATTGCATTCTATGTCTTCAACATAATAATCCTTAAGCAGTGGATCTACCTCGTTAAAGCCGATAAAATCCCTGCAAAGATAATAATAGACCTTTTTGTAACCTTCAACAGAAAGCTCAATTCCCATTTCAGTCATTAATATTCTTAACATTCTGTCAATGTAATCCAATAAGACATCCTGCTCTTTTTCAACAATATTTCCAACATTAATCATATTTTCCATCGCTGTTTTAAGTTCATTTTTGAATTTCTCCTCTTCCATTGTCAGCAACGGCTCTTCAACTTCATAGACAACTTCTGATATTTTCGGATTCCAATATATGTGCGTAAAAGCAAATGGAGAGATAAGTGCGTATCTTATGTTTATTTTTGTCTTGTCGCTTATTCTTTTCAGCGGCGGGAATCTCGGTGAAAAATTTATTTCAACTCTTGGATATTCTTCTATGTTCATTTTTTATTGTGACTAAACTAACTTATCGTAAAATCAAGCGTTGGTTTTGTTCCTCCTTTATGTTCAATGACTATTTTGTATGGTATTGAAGAGTGAGTTAGGGATTTTGATTCATTTTCTCCACCATAAGTAACGTCGTAGTTTGTATAATTTTTGGTGAGCGTTACTTCATATATGTTCTGAGTTCTTTTTGTCAATAATTCTATTCCGCTTACCTCTATTTTTTCTCCTGCTTGGCTGAACTCATAATCACTTTCAATTTTAAAAACAATGCTGTTGCTTGTTCCATTTATTGTCAATGTTCCTTGGCTTATTTTTACATCAACAACTCTTTTGTTTCCTGCGCCACCTTGGACTATTGCAGAAATAACGCTGTCAATGTCTTGCATCACATTTATGCTTTGCTCAATGACTGACTTGTCTTGGATTTGCTTTACCTTTGGATTGACAAAAGCCAAAACAGCGCCGATTAGTATAAGAGCAATCAAAGTGTATATCACTGTCTCAATCCAGATTTGCGCACCGCGATTTTCTATTACAAAAAACTTCCCCCTTTTTTTCATATTTGAATTAACAGAATTAAATTTAAATAACTAATGTTAAGTGAATTTAGCTTGTTAGTTAGTTTCTGTTAATCTTTGTCACTTGAATAACCTTTGAAATCAAATACCCAATCATGAGGTTCTGTAAATCTAATATAAAACCCATTAGGGTCTTCTATCCTGAAATCTTTAACTCTCCAGCGCCTATCTTTAAGTTCTTCTACCACTTTTACTTTATCTTTTATTTCCTTGTAATATTTTGAGATTTTTTTTACAGGAATTACAATTTCAACATCATATCCTTTCTTAGATTCTTTCCATTCTCTAAAATAAGGTTGTAGTTTATACCTTCCGCCATCGCCCCAGAAATTAAGTATTGCATTTCCTTTTCTAACAACTAAATAATTTCCAGGACTATCAAAAATTATTTCAAAACCAATGCTCTTGTAAAATTCTCTAACTGGCTTGAAGTCTTTTACATGCAATTCTATAGAAGTTGCTGTCTTCATTATCTTAACAATCTCTTTTATTTCTTTGTCAGTTG
>JACQLJ010000026.1 GCA_016234065.1 Candidatus Pacearchaeota archaeon | reverse complement strand
TTTCCAAAAATTTTTATTAATTCATTGTAAACTTCCCATGATTTTTTTGATTCGATTGGAATATTGTAGTTAAATGAAATTAATTCGTGCAGCGGCAGCAAAGTATGATATGGAACATGTTTGTCAGGCATAAACCCTTTTTGTTTTACTGCCAGTTCTTCAACTCTATAATCAACGCCAATTGTCATTGGCTTTTTGCAAACAGGGCAAATCCCGTTCAGTTTTTTTGTTTCCTCTGGCGACGAGGAAAAATTGCAGTTTCTGTGCCCGTCATAATGATACTTTCCATAAGAAGGTGGGGTCTCAATAGTTACCTTTAATCCATTTCCTGTTCTTATTGCGTTTATTATTCTATCATAACTCAGTTCTTCCAATTCAAATATAGTTGCTTCTCTGCCAATTCTCCACGGCCAGAAACTGTGCGCATCTGAAAAACTGACAACCTTTACCTTTCCATTAGAAATTTCTTCAAACCTCCAAAGCATTCCAGGGTCTGCAGACATGCCAGATTCAACAGCATAAATTTTTTCCACTTGATCTTGAAAGCATTCTTTTAATGAATCAAATCCTGACTTGCTCCCGAAAATTCCGAACCAGGGAGTCATGCAATGTGCCGGAATTATCTCAATTTTGTCGTCGATTTCCTTCAAATCTTTCACAAAATCCCTGCAGGAAATTCCAAATATCGGCCTGCCGTCATAATCAAGTCTTCCCTTGCTTCCAAGATATCTTGTAATCTCGTCAGCGATTTTGGAATTTGGCGCGAAAACAAGCAGATGAACAGCTCTTCTTTTGCCTCCCTGAGAAAACATCAGGCTTATTTCTGTCTGCCACAAAAATGCGATGCCGGAATTATTTCTTGTCCTTAAAATTCCGTTGCCATCTTCAGTCAATTCTTCATCAATTTCTTTCCTGTGTAAAGGATGCTGAAAATCACCGGTACCAAGAAGATTCAAACCTTTTATCTTGGCATATTTTTCAAGATTTGCAATGCTCAGATTTTTTGAAGTCGCCCTGGAATGTCTAGAATGAATTTGCAAATCCGCTATTATTTCCATAGTTCTAAAATAAAAGATTAGTTTAAAATTATTTA
This sequence comes from Candidatus Pacearchaeota archaeon, assembly GCA_016234065.1. Classification (GTDB taxonomy): domain Archaea; phylum Nanobdellota; class Nanobdellia; order Pacearchaeales; family GW2011-AR1; genus JAGVWT01. The sequence goes on along the minus strand of JACQLJ010000026.1, from coordinate 1,827 downwards.
TGTTTTTTATTAAATGTAAATAGTAAATGGCTCGCTCACGAGTTCGCTCGCTTATTAATGTAACTATAACCAAAAAAAAACATTAATTTAAATTTTGCTTGAATTTTTCAATTAATTAAAAACATTAATACAAAAATTTCTCTGAAATAAATGTTATTCATATTTAGCGCGATTTAAAAAATTGTAGTTAAACAAAAGATTACTTTTGTCTGTTCATAATTGCATAGATTATCAAAGCAACTATAACAACAACTATAACCCATAACCATAAATTACTTGCTTTTTCTTCTTGTTCTTCTGCTTCAGGAGTTGTTGAAGTTGTAGTTGTTTCTTCCTCTTCTTCGCTCACTGTTGATTTCTCGGAAATTGTGAAATAACTGAATGAAGAAACTTCTGTGTCATAATAGTAATAAGTATCATCTTCTTCAACGTAACTTGTGGTTAATTCATTCCACACGCTATTTGTCTCGTCAAATTTGAACACAGAAACATCTTCTTTGTTAAGATTGTTATCAGACACCCATGTTTTCTCAACCTTTACCTTGACAACTGCCTTATCAAGTTTGTCTTCCAAATTTGTGGCGTCAATTTGCAGGTATTGATAAACTTTTCCTGATTTTTCAACGCTTACTGCTGCAGGTTTTCCAGAGTATTTTGTTACAGTGACCTTAACGTTTTGCGCCTCGTTATCCACATTTATCTGGATTTCCTTTAATCCCACTTCTTCATCAAAATTTTTGAATATTGAAGCAACCCCTGGAATTATTTCTGTAAAAGTATTTGATTGTGAAGTTTGTGAAGAATCACCACCTCCACCGCCAGAAGAAGAACCGCTTCCTGTAACAGTATACGAAGCAGTTGTACTTACTGAATTCCCAGCATTATCCGTAATAGAACAACTGTAAGAAAACGTGCCAGTTGAAGATGATGAAGTTTTTGTTGAAGAAGGTTCTGTAGTTAATGAAGAGTTAACTCCAACACCTGTATCACTCCCGGTACACGTGCATGTCACTGTTTCCCCATTATCTGTTGGACTTGCAGGAGTACAGCTAGCCGTGGCTGTTGGAACTGTCGTATCTATAAACACAACCAATGTTTGATTTAATCTCATATTATTTAATGTGTCATTAACATATATCTGTATAGTCCTATTTCCATCACCTAATCCAGTTAAGTCCAAAACCGAACTATTACACCAACCTCCACTTAAAGGAATAGTTTGATTAGATGTTCCAGAAACATTAACAAAACAAAAAGCATTGCTGGAATTTAATAATCCAACCGTGGCATCAGTTACAGAAATATTCAAAGTCAGTTGGGCAGTATTTTTTTTGAATGTTCCATTTGTATATCCTATCGCCGTAGTCAAAGGAGCAGTATTATCTATAGTAATATTTCCACGAATAGCAGTTCCATTAGAACCATTCTGTAAATTTTGTGCTGTTGCATTTATAGTATAGTTCTTTCCATCTGTAACCGCTGTAGTATCCCAAGTTGCGTTAAACGTAGACTGGTTTCCAGTTGTATTTTGGACTGTTGTAATTAATATCCAGCTTCCATTGTTCAAGTAAAGCCAAGGCTGGTAATAAAAAGAAACATTTCCTACTAAACTGTCTCCATCTATTCCCAAAATTGAAGCCTTAAGATCTTGAGCTGTTGCGGAAAGATTTGAACTGTTGATAGGTGTTGTAATATTTACTGATTGCACAGCACTAGCAAAACCAATAAATATAATTAAGAAAACACACGCTACAAAACTAAAAAATATTAAATTCCTACCTTTCATAAACCCTCTTTGTTTAATTTTTATATGATTTTATTCTTTAT